>NZ_LSIS01000452.1:0-6858 GCF_001556365.1 Blastomonas sp. CCH1-A6
CCTCGTCGGCAAGCATCTCCTGGGTCCAATTGAGAAGCGCGCGAGCGGCCCGCACTTGGCGGGATGTGGTCATGCGCGATCAAGTTCACCAGCCGGACGCTATACGCCATGAAAACGACTATTATAGTCGTCTTGGTATAGAGGGAGAGGCTCACGCGAGCCGGGCGGCCGCCCGGCGAGCGCGCCCCTTTCAGCGGCCGCGCGGACCATCGGGACGCGCGGCCGCCGCCGATCCGGGGAGCCGGTCGGCGGCGTCATACGGGCAATGGGAAGTGAAGCCGCAGGGCCGGACGGTCCAGCCCCGCGGCAATAGCGGTCAACCTGTCTTGAGGCGCTGCATCCCCTCGGCCAGCGTCCAGAGTGCGCGGTTGAGCGTCACATTCTGGTCGATGCCGTTGATCGGGCGCGACCGGCTGCGACGGATACGGCCTTCGGCATTGCGCTTGCGGCCAGACAATCCGCCACGAATGACGTTCTCCTGAATGACGTTGAACGTGCTCCACAGGCTATTGTCCCTGTCCTCGTAGCGGCGCGGCTCGATGATCTGCTCCGGGGTGAGCGGGCTTTCATCGTCGCCATAGCGGGCGACAAGGCTGACCTCACCAAGCAACCGCTGCTCGTCCTCGGAAAGCCGAACCTCCTTCATGGTCTCGCTGGCGTCGATCAGCCGGGGGAAGTCCTCGGCCACGGTGTAAACGCCTTCGATGATGTCGTGCTCGATGTTGCCCTTGTGGGGCACGCGGACCTCCTCGAACCGCTCGCCCGCAATCATGCTGTTGGTGCATACGAAACGCAGCATCCCGGCGAACATCTGATAGGCGCTGGTGCCATCGTGGCTGTTCACGATGATGACCTCGGCGGCCTCGGGCTTGCCGATGCCTTCATCCCGGCGCAGGCGCAGCATGTGCTTGGCGTGGCCGTGGCGGCTGCCGTCGCGGGGGACGGACTGCACCGCGAAGAACGGGAACCATCCTTCCCGGCGCAACCCCTCCACTATGTCGATGGTGGGGACATAGACATACCGCTCCGAACGGCTGTCGTGCGCCTCGCGGGCGAAGATGGACGGAACGTGGCGATACAGTGCCTCGTTGTCCAGCGGCTCATAACCACCGATCTGATGGCTGTTGCGGCCGAACCGGGTGGCAAGGTGATGGATGGTCATTGGTCTTTCCTTCCTTGGCTTGGGTTTCCGCGCAGCGGGAAGCGCCGCGCTGAAACCCTGCCCGGCGGCGAGCCAGGGGTAGCAAAGGGCAAGGGCGACCGGGGCGGAGGGGGATCACCCGGCCTGCACAAGCGAAGCGCGGAAGGCTGGGGATACCGCCCCGGACGGTTCCACTTACCTTGCCCGGCGCGAGGGCAACGCCCTTAGCAACCCCGCGCCGCCCTAGCGGTGCATGGAAAACCTGCCCGCATGGCGGGCTACATATAGGGGGTCGGGCTCCGCCCTGATTCCCACTCAAGCAAACGACAGCCGGGATACCGGCGGGGCCGTCAGGCCGGTAGCAGCGCCGTCAGTCGAACAAATCGCCTTGCCGATATTCGGCGGGTTCCTCGCCTTCGCGGCCCTGCCAGACGATGCGATCACCCTCGTAGATGGTGACGAAACCCCATCCGCGCCGCTCCTCGTCGGTGGGCGGCGGCTTGGCCTCGAAATTGTAGCACCAGGATCGGCCCTTGGTGCCGGCGAAGGCGACGGGGCCGCCCGGCCGCAGCATCACGCGGTCGCAGGCTCCCGAAGGCTCGGCGACGCGGCGGCGGATCACGCCCATCTGATAGGCGCGATAGTCGCTTTCCTCGCGCTCGCTCGGTGGCCGCCAGTGTCGGCATCGCCGGCAGCTCGCGCCGTCTGCGGGGCCTGGCTTATGATCGTCGAGCGGCGGGCCGCCGTTATGGCCGATGCGATCGGACATGGCGAAGATCCTTTTGGGAGCGGGAAAAGGGAGCACCCCGCCCATTTCGGGCGGGGCGCGGAGCCGGTCAGCTTGCGAGCAGCTCGTATTCGCCGGCCACCGTCTCGGACTCGAACAGCCGGAGATAGACCGGCTGAGCGACGACGGGGTTGAGCTTGAACGAGATGTAGTCGCGCTTCTCCTTGCTGGTTTTCCGCCAGGCGGCGCCGAACTCGATCCGCTCGTCGTCGGGTGCGACGATGCGGAAGTGGGGGGCCTTCTCGTTGTCCTGGCCCTCGATCGGGAGGAGCACGACCTGTTCGCGCTTGCCGAAGAACCGGATTTCGCCGGTGAAGCCGTGGTCGGTGGTGGTGAAGTGTCCGCAGATCATAACGTCAGTCCTTTCTTACCTCGGGACCGCGCCTGTCGCGGCCTCGATGGCTGTCGATCGGACGGGGGACGACCGGCCCGCACCCGCAGGGCAGAACGAAGTGGCTGGCGGCGGCTGGCGATTTTTTTGGCTTCGCGATGCAAAGCCGGCATGACCGGCGGCGGAAAAAATCGCCAGCCGCCGTTGCGGGAAGACGGGCGGGCTTCGGCCAGACAAGCCTTTGGAGAGGCCGCGCGGGGGGCGGTGCCGTGCAAGATCATGGGCCTGACGGGATGATCGGAGGAGCTTTGCCGCCGCCGGCCGTGGCGCTGCCGGCGATGGTCTGGTGCCGGAGGCAGGCGCAGCGGGCGGGTTTCGCGCGGGCGAGGTGCAAGGGCGACGTGGCCCCGGCTTTCGTAGTGGTGCGGCCGATGCAGCGGAGCGCGGCGCCGCCATACGGAAAATCAGCGGGAGGGGCGCGGCCTGCGTTTCGGACAGGTTCAGGCCCGGCCCGTGCGATGCCGGACAAGCGCCGGATTCGGGGCCGGGATGCTGGCGAATATGGGCTGGCCGCGCTGGTCGGCGCAGCGCGTCGCCCGAAATGGGCGGGTGCTTCCTGCTCCGCCATCCGGCTACGGCGACTCTTTCCCTTGCCTTATGTTCCGTATTTGTTCCACGATGCGGCTTTGCGAATCGAGATCGAGGAACGGCGTATGAGTGTGATGATCCGCGGCCAGGATCGCACGAGCTTGAAGGTGATGGGCGATGTCGAGGCCGAGCTGGCGGTTCCGGCCGATAGCACCGGGCGCTGCTGGCTCAGCTTCTCGGACGGGACGCTGATCGAAGCGGCCTATGGCGAGGCTGAGGATCGCCGGTTCGCGGTGAGTGAGGAAGGCGCCGGGATCGTGCGGATTCAGCGCGAGGGCGACAGTGACGTGCCGCGGCTCGACTGGCGCGTGGAATGGGTGACGGTGGCCGGGGACGGCAATGCGGCGCGGGCGACGGCGCGCGGCGAACCGATGCCGGTGCTGCCCGGCCTGTTCGCATGATCGACAGCAATCTTGAAGAATCGCGTGGATAGGATTAAATCCTATCCGTAAGGAGTGCTATCCATGCGGACGACTCAACAGTTCAGCGTAACGCTGCCGAACGACATGGCGGCGCAGGTCCGCGCCAAGGTGGCGTCGGGCGAGTATGCCAGCGAAAGCGAAGTGATCCGCGACGGGCTGCGCGCGCTCCAGGCGCGGGACCGGGCCGTCGAGCAATGGCTGCGCAACGAGGTCGTCCCCGCTTATGACGCCTACAAGGCTGATCCCTCGCGTGGCATTTCGCTCGACGATGTGCGGGCCGGTCTGGCCGAGCGCCACAAGCGAGCCGCCAAGCGCGGTTGAACGTGGGATATTCCATCATCCTCACGCCGGAAGCGCGTGACCATCTCGATGCCATCTACGACCATATCGCCGCCGCCGCGTCCCCGGACATCGCGCAACGCTTCACCGATGGCATCCTCGATCATATCGGCAAGCTGACCGACTTCCCCCGGCGCGGCACGATGCGCGACGATCTGCGGCCGGGCCTGCGAACGACGGCCTGGCGGCGCCGTGTGACCATCGCCTTCGCGGTGGAAGACACGGCGGTCGTTGTCGTCGGGATTTTCTATGGCGGCCGTGATTTCGAGAGCCTGCTGACCGAGGACTCTTAAAAAGCGCGAGCCGGGCCATGCCCGGCGAGCGACGATCATCCATGACAGAGCGGCCGCGCCCGGAAAGGGGCGCGGCCGCGAATTATCCGGTCTTGGGCAAAGGGGAAACCGGGACCGCCGCAGCGGCCCCGGCTCCGTCACCTACTCGGCGGCAACCGAATAGGCGTCTTCCTCGTCTACCGTCTCGGGCTCGACCTCCACCGCTTCGGGGTCGGTCGGCTGCTCCACCGTTTCGACCTCCACGGCCTCGCCGTCCTCCGCTCCGGTATCGGGGGCCTCCGCTTCGGACGGCTGCGCGGCCCCTTCGGCGTCGTCCGTCTCGACGGGTTCGGCCTCCGGCTCCGGCGTCCGCAGCGCAGCGGGAAGCCATCCGGTTCCGGCAAGAAGCTGCTCGGCTTCCTGCGCCATGTCCGGCTTCTTCTTGTCCGCGATCCGGCGGGCGGCATCCTCCGACACGCCATCGGTGACGGCCTCAAGGATATGCGCCTTGGTGACGCGGCCAAGGTAGCCGTCCACGGTGGGCGTCCAGTCCTTCGCCACGTCCAGCGTTAACGCCATCGCCAGCCTGTCCGCCGTTTGCAGCGTCCGGGGCTTGCGATCCCACGGCACCCGCAGCGCATTGACGGTGCGGGACGCGCAATGCGCCAGCAACGCCACACGCTGTTCGTCGTCCAGTGCGACGATGAAGCCCCACAGGTCGGACACGTCACGCGGCATCCGCTCGGCCCATGCTTCATGCGCTTCGCTCGCCCGCGCCGCCAGCGGCGTATCCTCGATCCCCGCCGCATGGCCGCCAAGCGGCGTCACGGTCGGACGGATTTCAAGGCAACCGGCTTCGGCGTAGCTGTAGAACAGTTGCGCCGTAAGCGTGTGGGTCAGGGCGACCAACGCCATGCCGGGCTGCTCGCCAAGCGCCACGCGAAGGGCCAGCGTCCGGTGGGCGGACAGGTCGCGAATGAGGCTGTCGGAAATGGGCTTGCCCGGTTCCTCGTCCTCATCCTCGAAATCCTGAACGTCCTCGTCGTCGGCCTCGCCCTGCTCGTCCGCCACGGCCTCCGGGTCGATGGCGTCGGCCTCGTCCTCGGGCTGCGGATCGGCAAGCGCCTCGTCCTCGGGACGGACGAAACCACGCTCGATCCTGACCGTGCCGTCATAGTGAAGCACCACGAACACCCCGCCATGCGCGATGATGTTGGGATCGTAGGCATGGCGCTTGGCCGAAATGGCGTCGATCTCGTCGGACACCGTTTCCAGCTTCGCCGCCACGTCCTCGGGCATTTCGTCATAGGACGAATAGCCTTCGGCAAGCTCGTCATGCTCGGTGGACAGGGCATCAAGCCGGTCCTCGTCCTCGTCGGACAGTTCGACCGGCTCCGGGTAGTAGCGCCGCATCCCATGCGCGTGGGGATAGTCGATATGGGCCTCCACCCACTTCCACCCCTCACCCTGCACCTCGCCCGCGACTTCGCGCAGCTTCTCGACGGCAAGCATGTCGAGCAAGCCCGCGTCCTCGAAGAAGCCGCCCCGGTCCTCGGTGAACAGGTCACGGATGATGTTGCCGCCCGCCTCGATATAGGCGTCGGCTCCGACAAACACCGCACGGCGATCATCGGCAGGCACATTGCCAGCGGTCATGTCGCGCCGGATGATCCACGGCTCGCGATTGTGATGCAGGTTCTCGAACACCTGCTCCTGCCGGGCATGGTCCTCGGTGATGGCGAAGGCCATCAATTGATCCAAGGTCAGCCCATCCTCGCGATAGACCTCCAACAGCTTCGGACTGACAGCGCCAAGGCGAAGCCGCTGTTTCACCACGCCAGCCGACACGCCGAACCGCGCGCCGATTTCCTCCGCGCCCCATCCCTTCGTCTCGGACAGTTCCTGGAACCGCTCGAATTGGTCTGCGGGGTGCATCGGGGTCCGGGTGACGTTCTCGTCCAGACTGATTTCGGACGGATCGTTCTCGGTGTCGAGATAGCAGCGGATCGGCTGCGACTTCTTGATCTGCCTGCGCTTGGCGCACAACAGCATCGCCAGCCTGCGGCCTTCGCCAGCGGTGACGAAATAGGCGCCGGTGGGCGTCCCGTCCACCTTCACTTCGGGTTCCACCACAAGGTTCTGGATAAGGCCCTTGTGCGCGATGGATGCGGCCAGCGCCTCGATGGCGGCCTCCGTATGCGGCACTTTGCGGGCATTCCTTGGGGACTTCTTGAGCTTGTTAAGGGGCACGAAAATCTCGACGCCCGACACAGGTTCAACAGCGGTCGTTGGGGTAACAGCATTCATCGCTTTTCTCCTTCAAACCGCACTCACCCCGGAATGGGGTGGGCGGCGAAGGAGCGACCGGTAGGCCCGCCGGCAGAGCCGGGGCGCACCCGAAGGGCTGGAACGTAAGAGGAAGTAAGCGCGGGCGAGCCCGCGCGTTGCGCCCCGGCGCGGCGGGCCTAAAGGGAAGCGGCGCCCACACCATTCGAGGGGAGAGTCACAAACAAATGCGATCGGGCCGGCGAACGCCCTGGCCCGATCTCCGCAGCTTCAGGAGACACAAATCCGCCCAGGCGGATTTACGGATCGGCGCGCAGGCGCCGAACGGGGCGTTGCGGGGTGTCCCCGCAGAAGGGGTAGCGGGAGACCATCGGGCTCCCGGTCAGGGGAAGGCTTTCCCCACAGGAACATCGACTCTCACGAAAAGGAGCACGGGCGCGAAATGAGAAACTAGAGGCCGGTGTGTCAGCAGCTTGGCGTCCACGGCCGCAAATCGGTGGACACCAGGTGGACACCAATGAATTTCGAGACCTGCCCGCGTTTAGCGAGGGTCTCGTAATCCACTGATTTTCCTGAAAAAACTGGAGCGGGCGAAGGGATTCGAACCCTCGACCCCAACCTTGGCAAGGTTG
>NZ_LSIS01000453.1:0-2141 GCF_001556365.1 Blastomonas sp. CCH1-A6
ACAAAGCCCATAGCGTGCCGCGCCGCGAGGGCTTCGAGCGCGGTGCGGATCGCGCCGTTCGCGGCGACTCCGCCTGCGACGACGAGGGTCTTGGGTTTGCCTGGCGTGGCACCAGCAAATGCGGTCTCAACATTCTCCGCGTTCCCGAGCGAAGTCGAGGGACGCATGCGCGACCCTTTGCGATCACGTCCCTCGACTTCGCTCGGGACAAACGGGGAATGGGTTGAACTGGACTGGGAAAGCGCCCGCTCCAGCCGATCGACCAGGCAATCCACGACCGCCTGCTGAAACCCCGCCGCAATATCCTCGGGCCGGTGCGCGCCGCTATGCACCGCGCGCAGCACCGCGCTTTTAAGGCCCGCGAAGGAGAAATGCGGCTCGGCGCTGCCCAGCAACGGACGTGGCAGCGGCACTGCCTTCGGATCGCCGGTCCGTGCCAGCGCCTCTACGCGCGGCCCGCCGGGATAGCCCAGGCCCAGGATCTTCGCCGTCTTGTCGAACGCCTCGCCCGCGGCATCGTCGATCGTCGTCGCAAGCCTGCGATACTGGCCCACGCCATCGACGCACAGGATCTGGCAATGCCCGCCCGAGACAAGAAGAAGCAGATAGGGAAATTCGAGGCTCGCGTCGGCGAGGCGCGGCGAGAGCGCATGGCCCTCGAGATGGTTGACCGCGATCAGCGGCTTGCCCGCCGCCATCGCCAGCGCCTTGGCGGTGACAAGCCCCACCATCACCCCGCCGATCAGCCCCGGCCCCGCCGTCGCGGCGATCGCATCGACATCGTCAAGCGCCAGCCCGGCATCCTTGAGCGCCGCCTCGATCAACGGGGTCAGCACCTGCACATGCGCACGCGCCGCGATCTCGGGCACCACGCCGCCATAGGGCTTGTGCGCCTCTTCCTGCCCCGCCAGCCGGTGCGCCAGCACGGTCCGGTCCGACCCGATCAGCGCCGCCGCGCTTTCGTCGCAGCTCGATTCGATGCCCAGGATGATTGCCATAAGGCTTCCCCTTATCGGCATACGCCGCTAGCACAAGAGCATGGCGGATAAGATGACGACGGGCCTGCCCGAGGGGATAGCGGAAATTCTGGAGCAAAGGCCGATCCGGCTGGGCACGCGTGCCTCGCCGCTGGCCATGGCGCAGGCGCGGATGACCGCCGCCGCGCTGCGGGAGCGCTGGGGCCTGGCCGAGGATCAGGTCGAACTCTCGCCCGTGGTGGCGAGCGGCGACCGCATCACCGACCGCCCGCTTGCCGATGTCGGCGGCAAGGCGCTGTGGACGCGCGAGCTCGACTGGTCGCTGGGCGGCGGCGCGATCGACCTGTCGGTGCATTCGATGAAGGATGTCGAGACCGTTCGCCCCGATGCCTTCTACATCGCTGCGATGCTGCCGCGCGCCGATGTGCGCGACGTGCTGCTGGGCGCGACCAGCATCGAGGCGCTGCCGCAAGGCGCGCGCTTCGGCACCAGCTCGCCGCGCCGCGCCGCGCAGATCCGCAGCATCCGCCCGGACATCACCACCGTGCTGTTCCGCGGCAATGTCGCGACACGCATCGGCAAGCTCCAGGCGAGCGAGGCCGATGCGACGCTGCTCGCCGCCGCCGGGCTCGATCGGCTGGGCGAGACGCTCGACGGGCTCGTCTCGGCGCGGCTCGACAGCGATACCTGGCTTCCCGCCCCATCGCAGGGCGCGGTCGGCGTCGAGGTGCGCGCCGACGACGCACCGATGCGTGCGCTGATCGGCGGCATCGACGATGCGCCCACCTCGATCTGCGTGCGCGCCGAACGCGCGCTGCTGTTCGCGCTGGGCGGCGATTGCCATTCGGCGGTGGCGGCGCTCGCGCGGATGGATGGCGAGACGGTCCACCTGCGCGCGATGCTCTATTCCGAAGACGGTGCCGAGCACGTCGCGGGCGAGGCGCGCTTTGCCCCTGGCGATGCGCAGGGCCCGGCCAGCCTTGCTGCCGAACTGCTCGCCCGCGCGCCCGAGACGATCACCCGGCTGTTCAACCCCGCGTGATGGCAGGCCCGCGCATCATCGTGCTGCGCCCGCAGCCCGGCGCGACCGCGACCGCACAGGCGCTGCGCGCGAACGGTCACGACCCGCTGGTGACCCCGCTGTTCGCGATCGAGCCGGTCGCC
>NZ_LSIS01000454.1:0-855 GCF_001556365.1 Blastomonas sp. CCH1-A6
GAGCTGTCGCAATGACGCACACGCCATTTCGCCGTTCCGCCTCGGCGGTCCTGCTTGTCTCCGCCACCGCGCTCGCCGGCTGCGCCACCACATCGGCGAAGCCGCCCGCGATTCGCTATGATGATCCGCCGCGCGAGATCGCGGCGACGCCGGCCGCGGAACCGCTCCGCGCCGTCGAGGTGGTGACGATCCCCGAACCCCTGCCGCTCCCCGGCCAATTGAAGCCGGTCGCGGCCGGGGCAGCGACTTCCGAGCCCGCCGATCCGCGCCGCCGTGTCGGGGCCGCCAACGCGGCCGCCCGCGTGCAGCCGGTGCGCGACGGTTTCCTCAACGCCATCCAGCAATATCCCTGGACGGACGGCGCGCTCTATCAGGTCTATGCCGCGCCCGGCCAGGTGACGGACATCGCGCTTCAGGAAGGCGAGCAGCTCGTGGGGCCCGGGCCGGTCGCGGCCGGCGACACCGTGCGCTGGATCATCGGCGACACGGTGAGCGGCAGCGGCGCGACGGCGCGCGTGCATATCCTGGCGAAGCCAACACGCCCCGACATTTCCACGAACCTCGTCATCAATACCGACCGGCGCACCTATCACATCGAATTGCGCGCGACCGCATCGACATACATGGCCTCGGTCTCATGGACCTATCCGCAGGACCAGCTCATCGCGCTGCGCGGCGCCAATGCCGCCGCTGCCCCCGTCGCGACCGGCCTCGACCTCGCGGCGCTCAACTTCCGCTACCGGATCGAGGGCGACCGCGTGCCGTGGAAGCCGGTTCGCGCCTTCGATGATGCAGCCCAAGTGTTCATCGAGTTTCCGGCCGGGATCTCGCAGGGCGAGATGCCGCCGCTGTTCG
>NZ_LSIS01000455.1:0-582 GCF_001556365.1 Blastomonas sp. CCH1-A6
CGCGGGCCTCAGGCTGAGGTCCGCCGTGCCCGAAGCGACGGCTTGCGCGACGAAATGATCGGGCCAGGGACCGCGCGGGGGCTCGACCATGCCAGCATCGACCACCCGCACATCGACGCAATGCGCCTGCGCGAGCGCGGTGCTGCTCGCCTTGCCCCTCAGGATCGTCTCGACCATCGCGGTGGTCACCGCCGAGGGCCAGGGGGTCACGCCCTGCGCCACCACACCATGATCGGCGGCGAACAGGACCAGGCGGCGCGGGCGCGTCACCGGCGTCATCGACAGGCTCGCCACCGCCAGATCGACCGCCAGACTTTCCAGCTGCCCCAGGCTGCCCTGCGGCTTGGCCAACGCGTCAAGCCTGGCCTGAACGTCGTCACGGGTAATCATCAGCGCTCCAGTCTCGTGATTTCGGCAGGCAGGCGGTCCTGCCAGCCATGGCGGACCAGCTCGGGCGTGTCGCTCTCACGCTCGGGATAGCCTAGGCACAGCAGCGCGACAAAGCGCCAGTCGCCGGACACGTCGAGCAGCGCATTCATCCCCGCCGGATCGAGGATCGACACCCAGCCAAGCCCGATGCCG
>NZ_LSIS01000456.1:0-1229 GCF_001556365.1 Blastomonas sp. CCH1-A6
GCCCGAATTCGAGCCCCGGAGCGGCTTTCGCCACCGCCGCGATGAACGCGCCCGCGCCGCCGCCGACATCGAGCATCCGCTGGTGCTGGCCGAAGCGCCAGGCGTGCACCACCTGATCGGCGACCATCGGCTGCGAAGCGGCCATCAGCTGCGAATAGGGCGAGACCGCCGCCTGATTCTCGCCCTCGCTGCCATCGCCCAGCGCATAGGGCCAGTAGCCGGCAAGCGCGCCCGGTTCGCTGCGCTCGCCGCGCAGCAGCGACAGTGGATCGGCCAGATCGGCATAGAGCAGGTGATGGTGGCGGATCATCGCGATCGCGCCCGGATTGCCGGTCAGCGCGACACCCTGCTCGCCGAGCATCCACAGATCGTCGCCGACACATTCGATCACGCCCAGCGCCGCCGCCGCGCGCAGCAGCCTGTGGGTCGCATCCTCGCCCAGCCGCGCCAGCGCGCCGAGTTCGGCGGAGCTTGCCGCGCCCTGTTCCAGCCGCGCCACAATCCCGCCTTCGACACAGGCATAAAGCGTCTGCGAATAGGTGAACCCGGCGATGATATCGAACAGCCGCCGCGCGCGCACCCGCGATATGCCGCGCGCCAGAATCGAGCGCGAGGCCCAGGACTGGAAGGCGGGGTTGCCGATCACCTTGTTGCGCCAGCCGACCCAGCGCTGCTTGAACCCCGCCATGCTGGTCAGGCCGCTACGGCAGGACGGCGCGCGGCAAAGGCGAGGATGATCTCGGCGATGCGATCGGGCGCCTCTTCATGCGCCAGATGTCCCAGATCGGGAATCACGCTGAGTTCGGCGCCCGGGATCAGTTTCGCCGCGCGCTCGACCGAATCGGTGGGGACCATCGCGTCGCGCCCGCCATGGATCAGCAGCGTGCGTCCGGTCAGCCCCGGCAGGCTGGCCGAGAGCGTCTCCAGGTCCCAGTTCGCCATCATCCCGATCGCGCCGGCGCAATGGTCGGACGTGCGGAACAGCCGGTGATAGAGGTCGATGCCCAGGTCATCGATGCGCGATCCGGTCGATTTCTTGAGGAAGCGCGCGACCTCGCCCCGGCTGCTTGCCATCTGCGCAAAGATCATCGCGGTGAACGGATTGACGAACAGCATCCGCGCGAGCGCCGGGAACAGCCGCGCGGCGAGCCCCGGAAAGGGCATCAGCGCGGGCGTCAGGCCGATCAGCGTCGCATCCCAGCGTTCGTCCATCGCCAGCCGTGCGCCGA
>NZ_LSIS01000457.1:0-867 GCF_001556365.1 Blastomonas sp. CCH1-A6
TCAATTGGACCCAGGAGATGCTTGCCGACGAGGCCCTTGTTGCGTTGACTGCGCTTAAACGCCTCGAATCCGAGAATAAGCTGCCCGTGCGCGAGGATACCCGTCATCAGGTGGTCAAGGCGCTGGAGGACGCGGGCATCGTCTTCCTTGCCTCGGAACGCGGCGAAGGAGTCATGCTGGTGCGCGGCGAGGCGGAGAAATCCCCAAAGTAGTGAGTGCCGATAGCCGCAGAGTTATACTCGCGCCCTCATGCGGGCATAGCACAGGCGGCGTGATTACTTCGGTCCATTATGGTGTATATTCGGTAAATCAGCAGGCGCAGGGGGCAATGGCTGAGAGCGGAACGAGGCGATGGCGATAGCCGCTTTCGAGGATCGCGCCCCCGACGCGCCCCATGTCACCGATTATGATGAGCGCCATCATCGGACCTATTGGCGGCTGCTCGATGCGGCCGACGAAAATGCCGATTGACGCGAAGCCGTCCGCATCATCTTCGGGATCGACCCTGGCGCCGAACCGGAACGCGCCCGCTGCGTCTATGACTCGCATCTCGTCCGCGCGCGCTGGATGACCGAGACCGGTTATCGGCACTATCTGCGCCCGCCGCGGAACTGAGCGCGGCCTCGGACCACACGGCGGCGCCCCGGAAAATCCGTTCAGAACGCTGACTTGAATCCGCTATGCGCCCGCGTGCCCGGCAGGACTTCTCCAAGGTCGCACGGCTGAGAACATCTTCCAACGCGCTCCGCAGAGGGCCATGCTTGGGAGGGTTTCGATGCCGCCTGAGAAGGACTGGCGCGCGCCCTCGGACCAGGCCGGGGACGACGCGCTGCAATATTCGGATATCGCCATCGGCTATCTCAGCCG
>NZ_LSIS01000458.1:0-905 GCF_001556365.1 Blastomonas sp. CCH1-A6
GACCTTATCCGCGGGTTTTTGATCCGGACCCTGCCCATTCGGTCGCTTGCCCCTTCTGCTGATGCGCCAAAGCGGCTAGCACTTTCCAACCCATGGATGTCTATCTTCCCATTGCGAATCTTTCGGTCAACGCGCTCGTCATCATCGGGCTTGGCGGGCTTGTGGGCATTTTGTCGGGGATGTTCGGCGTGGGCGGAGGCTTTCTCACCACGCCGCTGCTGATCTTCTACGGCATTCCTCCGACAGTCGCGGCGGCTTCCGCTTCCACCCAGGTCACCGGCTCCAGCGTGTCGGGCGTCATCGCGCACAGCCGGCGCAACGGGGTCGACTACCAGATGGGCGGCGTACTGGTGGTGGGCGGCACCCTGGGAACGCTGGCAGGCGCTGCGGTATTCCGGCTTCTGCAGCAGCTCGGTCAGATCGATACCGTCATCAATATCGTCTATGTGCTGCTGCTCGGCTCGATCGGCGGGCTGATGGCGCGCGAAAGCCTGGCCAGCGTGCGGGCGATGCGGCGCGGCGAGACGCTGCCGCCCAAGAAGCGGCGCCACCATCCGCTGGTCGCCAATCTGCCGCTGCGCTGGCGCTTCTATCGCTCGGGCCTGTACATCTCGCCGCTGGCGCCGCTCATCCTGGGCTTTGTCACCGGCATGCTGACCATCCTGCTGGGTGTCGGCGGCGGCTTCGTGATGGTGCCTGCGATGCTCTATCTGCTCGGCATGGGGGCGCAGGTCGTGGTCGGCACCTCGCTGTTCCAGATCCTGTTCGTGACGCTCGCCTCGACCATGGTGCACAGCCTGACCACCAAGGCGGTCGACATCGTGCTGGCGGTGCTGCTGCTGATCGGCAGCGTGACCGGCGCGCAAATCGGCGCGCGCTTCGCGCAGAAACTGCCGCCCGAATAT
>NZ_LSIS01000046.1:0-21387 GCF_001556365.1 Blastomonas sp. CCH1-A6
ATGCATGGAAGACGCTGAGCCAGGCGAGCGGCACGCCCGCCTGGCTCAGCGTCTTCCATGCATAGGCGCCCGCCAGCCGCGCCGGGCCCAGCCGAGCTTCGGCCATCAGCCGATCCGAAATCTGGTGCACCGGCTGCATCGAGGCGATGATACCGTTCTTGGCGAAGCGCGGAATATCCACGGGGTCGATGATCTGCGCATGCTCGATGCGCCAGCGGCGGTCGCCCTTGTAATCCTTGGCCAGTTCCTCGATCGCCGAGAGCGCCTGCGCATTTGCGCCATCGCCGATGGCATGCGCGGCGACCTGGAAATCATCCATCGCAGCGCGGCTCATCATGTTGAGCAATTGGGTGTCGTTGACGAACGCCAGGCCGCGCTGGCCGGGCATGTCGGCATAATCGGCCTTGAGCAGCGCCCCGCGCGAGCCGAGCGCGCCATCGAGATAGAGCTTCACGCCGTTGAGCCGCAGCCGGTCGTCATACAGCCAGGGGGTCGGGCGGGGGCCGCCGATCGCGACCATCGCCTCGATCCCGGCGGCATAGGACATGATGCGAACGCGCAACCGGCCTTCGTCCCCGGCGCGGCGATAGGCCTGCCAATCGTCGATCGTCGTGCCCATATCGGCGATGCCGGTAATGCCGAGTGCGAGCAGATGGTCCTGCGCCGCGATCAGCGCAGCATCGCGATCGACCGCGCGCGGTGGCGGCACTGACTTGCTGACCAGCGCCTCGGCGGCATCGACGAACACGCCCGCAGGCTTGCCGCCGATCCGCTCGACCCTGCCGCCCGCGGGATCCTTGACGTCGGGCTTGACGCCCGCGGCCTTCATCGCGGCGGTGTTCGCCCAGCCGGCATGGCCGTCGACCCTTTCGAGCCAGACCGGGCGATCGGGCACGACTGCGTCGAGATCGGCAGCGGTGGGAAAGCGGCCCAGACCCCATTTCTCCTGGTTCCATCCGCGCCCGATGATCCACGGGCGGCTGGGATTCTCGTCGGCATAGGCCTTGATCTTGGCGAGCGCCTCTTCGAGCGATTTCGTGCCCGACAGGTCGAGCGTCAGCAGCGAGAAGCCCAGCCCCATGACATGGCCATGCGCGTCGATGATGCCGGGCATCAGCGTGCGGCCATCGCCATCGAGCTTGTAGTCGAGCTTTTCGGGACGCTTGTCGCGGCGTTCGAGCAGCTGCTTCACCTTGCCGTCATTGTCGATGACCAGACCGGTGAAACTGACGACCTTGCCCTTGGCGTCTAGCGTCATGCCGTTGACATTGTCGATCAGCCCATCAGCCCAGACAGGCGAGGCGGCGCTGGCAAGCAGGGCGGCGGCGAGCGCGGCGGTGCGCGCGAACATCGGACGGCTCATTTGCGGGGAAGCCTGCGGATCAGCGCGCTGGTATCCTGGCGGCCCGCGCCCAGATGCTGCGCCTCGGCGAAGAACTGGTCGAGCAGCGCAGCGACGGGGATCGACGCGCCATTGTTGCGTGCCTCGTCGAGCGCGAGGCCCAGGTCCTTGCGCATCCAGTCGATGGCGAAGCCGAAATCGAAACTGTCCTCGGCCATGGTCTTCCAGCGATTGTCCATCTGCCAGCTCTGCGCTGCGCCGCCGGAAATCGCCTGGAACACCTTGTCGAGATCGAGCCGGCTCGCCTGGGCAAAGCGCATCGCCTCGCTGAGCCCGCCGAGCACGCCCGCGATGCAGATCTGGTTGACCATCTTGGTGGTCTGCCCGTCGCCGGGGCCGCCCACATGGACAATGCGGCTCGAATAGCTCTTGATGATCGGGCGCGCGGCATCGACCGCGTCCTTCTTGCCGCCGCACATGATGGCGAGCGTGCCGTTTTCCGCGCCTGCCTGGCCACCGGTCACGGGCGCATCGACGCACAGGATGTTCTTGGCGCGGCCTTCGACCGAAATCTGCCGCGCGATGGTGGCCGAGACGGTGGTGTGATCGATGAACAATGCGCCCTTGGGCAAGGTCGTGAATGCGCCCTGGCGGCCCATGATGACCTGCGCCAGGTCATCGTCATTGCCGACACAGGTGATGACCGCATCGACGCCTTCCGCCGCCTCGGCCGGGGTGGCTACGACGCGGGCCCTTTCCGCCAGATGCGGATGCGCCTGAAGCCAGGCCTGAACCTTGGCTGGAGTGCGATTGTAGAGCGCCAGGCTGTGCCCGTCATTGCCCAGATGACGCGCCATGGGCCCGCCCATCACGCCGATACCGATAAATGCTATATTTGCCATGGCGGTGCCTTAACGGATGTTTTCAATCCGCGCCATATCGGTTAGGGGCCGCAGCCGATATGACCAGCCCGACCGAACGCCTCACCCTGGATGATATCCGCGCCGCGCATGTCCGCATCGCAGGCTCGATCGTCCGTACGCCCACGCTTGTCAGCAAGACGCTGTCGGCGATTACCGGCGCGACGGTGTATCTCAAGTTCGAGAACCTGCAGTTCACCGCTGCCTACAAGGAGCGGGGCGCGCTCAATTTCCTCAGCCAGATGAGCGAGGAGGCCAAGGCCAAGGGCGTGATCGCCGCGTCGGCCGGCAACCATGCGCAGGGCCTGGCCTGGCACGGCACGCGCCTCGGCGTTCCCGTCACCATCGTGATGCCCAAGCCGACGCCGACCATCAAGGTGCAGCAGACCGAGGCCAATGGCGGCCGCGTGATCCTGTTCGGCGAGAAATATGACGATGCCTATGCGCATGCGCGCGAGCTGGAGAAGAGCGAAGGACTGACCTTCGTGCACCCGTTCGACGATCCGGTGATCGCTGCGGGCCAGGGGACGGTCGCGCTCGAGATGCTCGAGGATGCGCCCGAGATCGATCATTTCGTGATTCCGATCGGCGGGGGCGGGCTGTTCTCGGGCATGGGCACCGCCGCGCGCGCGCTCAAGCCCGGGATCAGGCTGACCGGCGTGCAGGCACAGCTCTATCCCAGCATGTACAATACGGTGAAGGGCACCCAATATCCGTGCGAGGGCGATACGCTGGCCGAGGGCATTGCCGTCAAGCAGCCCGGCGATTTCACCCGCGAGATCGTGCGTGCACTTGCCGATGACATCGTGCTGGTCAGCGAGCCTCAGCTCGAAACCGCTGTCAGCCTGTTGCTGCAGATCGAGAAGACGGTGGCCGAAGGGGCTGGGGCTGCAGGTCTCGCCGCGCTTCTGGCCGAACCCGATCGGTTCCGCGGCCAAACCGTTGGCGTGGTGCTGTGTGGCGGCAATATCGATACGCGGCTGCTCGCCAATGTGTTGCTGCGCGATCTGGCGCGCTCCGGCCGTCTGGCGCGGCTGCGCATTGCGCTACAGGATCGACCCGGCGCGCTGTTCAAGGTGATGCGCCAGTTCGATGCGCACCAGGTCAACATCATTGAAATCTATCACCAGCGTGTTTTCACCAACCTCCCCGCCAAAGGCCTGATCACCGATATCGAGTGCGAAGCGCGCGACCGCAGTCAGCTCGATGCGCTGGTCGCCTCGCTCAAGGCTAGCGGGTACGACGTTGGGCTGGTCGAGGTGGCCTGATACTGACCGATCGCGCGATCCTGTTCGTCATTCCCGCGAAAGCGGGAATCCCGCTATGTTCAGAGCTTGCCGCAAAACCGTCACCCTCGCCTTCGCGGGGGTGACGGTTTGGAAGCGAGGATGTCGCGGATGGGGCCTGCCACCGGTTCGGCAGAAACTGGCGCACGGAGCTAGCCGGACCAATTCCGATTCAGCATGAATCGTCCCTTATCCACAGTCCCCCCACGATTGACCGCCGATTTGACTCGACTTGGCGCGGCTTAACCAAGAAAGTTGGTTAACCGGCTTGGCTTGCGGAGCGCTTGGCGGGCATATCGTTTGCCGAGCCTGATCCGCATTACCAAGCCATTTGCACAAGGACCGTCTGCCACGTGAGCGCACCGGCACGTTTTCCCCGTTTCTTCGTGACCAACCCTGGCCCGTGCCCTTATCTGCCGGGCAAGAGCGAGCGCAAGGTGTTCACCGAACTGAGCGGGCCTCATGCTGACGAACTCAACGACGCATTGAGCCGCATCGGGTTCCGTCGCAGCCAGAACGTTGCCTATCGCCCTAGCTGCCTCGATTGCCGCGCCTGCGTGTCGGTGCGCGTGGTGGCTGACCAGTTCGTGCCCTCGGCCAACCAGCGCAAACTGCTCAAGCGCAACCGTGATCTCATCGTCTCCGCCTGCAAGCCCTGGTCGACGCAGGAACAGTACGATCTGCTGCGCCGCTACCTCAAGACGCGGCATCCCGGCGGCGGCATGTCCGACATGGACGACATGGATTATGCCGACATGGTCGAACACACCCCGGTGCGCAGCTATGTCATCGAATATCGCGAGCCCAACCCGGACGGTAGCGCGGGCAAGCTGGTCGGCGCCTGCCTGACCGATCAGCAGGGCGATGGCCTGTCGATGATCTACAGCTTCTACGAGCCCGATCACCCCACCCGGCGGGGCCTGGGCAATTACATCATCATGGACCATATCCAGCGCGCGGCGCGCGCCCGGCTGCCCTATGTGTATCTCGGCTATTGGGTAAAATCTTCGCCGCGGATGCAGTACAAGATCAAATATCAGCCGCTGGAACTGCTTGGCCCCGATGGCTGGCACGCTTTCGACCTTGAACGCGACGGTGCGGGCGCATAACGACTATTTCGATTTCGGGCGGGAACCTGCCCGCGCTGAAAGCATATCGAGTCGATGAGGCAGGGTGATCGCGGGCGTCTTGCGAGGGCGGGAACACTGGTCATGCTGGTCGCTGGCTGTGCATGGCACCATGTCGCGTGGGCGCAGCAGGCCGACGAAGCCTCGCAGGTTCCATCCGCTTCATCCGCTCCCTCCGGCACCGTCCTGCAGCCCGAAGACCCGCAGGTCGAGGACCCGCTGAACATCGACCCGCTCGCCCCGCTCGATCAACTGCCGGGAATGGAAGTCGAATGGCCAGAAGGCGGGGATATTCCGGCCTGGCCCGGCGAATTTGCGGCAGAAGACGTGCTTCCTGCGGAGACTCAGGCCGCCGACGCTTCGGACAGTTCGACCGGCGACGTTGTCGCGACCGATGCCGATGATGTCCGCGACGGTCTGGCGACTGCAGCACCCCCGGCGGAGACGGACGACGGCGCGCTGGCCGAGGATGCCGAGGGCGATCGCGCCGCCCGCCGCGCCGAACGGCAGGCCGAACGCGAGGCGCATCGGGCCGAACGCCAGGCGCTGCGCGAAATCGACGATGGCGACGTGCGCTATCGCGTCACCGTCAACTTCCTGCCGACCGAAGATCTGGCCGAGCTGGACCAGGATGCGTTCCGCAACCGCTTCCAGGCGCTGTCGACGCTTGAGCGGCTTTCGGATGACGATGCCAATCTCGCGCAGGTCAATCGGCGTGCCCGCGACGACAATGATCTGATCGACACGATGCTGCGCGTCTATGGCTTCTATGATGGCGAGGTGCGCAATTCGGTCGCCAGGATTCCGGATCAGGACCGCGTGCAACTGACGTTCGATGTCAATCCCGGGCCGATCTATCGGTTGAGCGCGATCGACCTGGCCGGGCTCGATGCCGTGGGCGTCGATGTGCCTGCTGCGCGTGCGGCCTTCGGCATGAAGGTCGGCGACGCTGCCAATGCCGACCGGATCGTAGCCGGTCGGCTGGCGGTGCTGACCCGGCTGCTCGAAACCGGCTTCCCTTTTGCGCAGACCGGCGAGCCCGATCTGCTGATCGATCACGAGGCGCGCAGCGGGGCGCTGACCGTGCCGGTGACACCCGGCGGCCAGTACCGGTTCGGCGGCGTCATCGCCAAGGATGACGGCCTGTTCGGATCCCGGCATCTCGAGCGGATCGCCCGGTTCGATCGCGGCGATATCTTCCAGGCGTCGGAGATGGACGATCTGCGCCGGGCGATCCTGGCGACAGGTCTGGTCTCGACCGCGACGCTCACCCCGGTCGCCGCGACCGATCCGGTGGGCAACGACCCGGGCACAGTAGACGTCCAGGTCGAAACCGTCGCCGCCCCCTTGCGCACCATCGCAGGCGAGGTCGGCTATGGCACGGGCGAAGGCTATCGCGCCGAAGTCAGCTGGGAACATCGCAACTTCTTCCCCCCCGAGGGCCTGGTGCGCGCGCGTGCGGTCGGCGGAACGCAGGAACAGCTGATCAACTTGGTCTATCGCCGCAACAATTTCCTGAAGCGCGACCGCGTGCTGACGGCGCAGGTGCTGGCCAGCAATATCGACCGCGATGCGTTCCAGGCGCGGACCTTCCTGGTGGCCGCCTCGATCGAGCGGCAGACCAATCTCATCTTCCAGAAGAAATGGACCTGGTCGCTCGGGGCGGAACTGGTTCTGTCCGACGAGCGCGACAGCCGTGCGCGGATCGTCGGAGGCGCAAGGCGCACCTTCTTCATCGCCGCGCTTCCCACCGCGCTGACCTATGACGGCACGGACAGCCTGCTCGATCCGACCCGGGGATTCCGGTTGGGCGGACGGCTGTCACCCGAATATTCGCTGCAATCGGGCAGCAAGGGCTATGTTCGGATACAGATCGACGGCAGCTATTACCAGCCGGTATCGGACAGGATCGTGATGGCAGGGCGCGTGCGGTTGGGCAGCATCGTCGGCGCCAACCGTTTCGACATCGCACCATCGCGGCGCTTTTATGCGGGTGGCGGCGGATCGGTGCGCGGCTATGGCTTCCAGGCCATCGGGCCGCGTGATGGCAACAACGACCCTATCGGCGGCAACGGCCTGGCTGAAGTGTCGATCGAGGCGCGCGTGCGCTTCGGAGATTTCGGGGTGGTGCCATTCTTCGACGCGGGCAATGTCTATGCCGGCAGCACCCCCGATTTCAGCGGCATCCGCTATGGTGCAGGTATCGGTGTACGCTATTACAGCAGCTTCGGTCCGCTGCGGCTCGATGTCGGGACCCCGCTCAACCCCCAGCCGGGCGATAGTCGGATCGGGGTGTATATCTCGCTCGGACAAGCCTTCTGATGGCGGACGAGGCCATTCCAACCCCGGTTGAGCAGGCGGCGCCGCAGGCCAGCCCGGTGCGCTGGCTGCGCGGTCTGATGATCGGCTTGGTCGTTCTCGCTGGGCTTGTCGCCGCATTGCTGTTCGGGCTGGACAGCGGGCCAGGGCGCGGTTTCGTGGCAGAGCAGATTGCCGGCTATCAGCTCAAGTCCGGCCTGTCGCTCCGCGTGGCCCGGATCGACGGGTCGATCTATGGCAAGGCCGTGCTACGCGGGGTCGAGCTGCGCGACACGAAACGGATCTTCTTCACCGCATCGACGGTCGATCTCGATTGGCGACCCTTCAGGTTCCTGAGCAATCGGCTGGATATCCGCGATCTCGTTATCCGGCGCGGCGAGTTGCGCAGCCTGCCCGAGCTCAATCCGGGCGATCCCGACGATCCTCTGCTCCCGGCCTTCGACATCCGCATCGACCGGCTGCGCGCGGACGGTCTGGTGATCCGCGAGGGCATTGCCGGGCCGCGCCGCGTCGCCAATCTGGCGGGGCGGGTCGATATCCGGTCGGGCCGGGTGCTGGTCGATGCGCGCGCGTCGCTCGCCGACGGCACCGATCGGCTGGCGGTAAAGATCGACGCGATGCCCGATCAGAACCGGCTGCAGATCGACGGTGGTGTCCGTGCGCCCGCCAACGGCGCCATTGCGGCACTGGCCGGGCTGAAGCAGGACATGGCCGCCTCGATCAAGGGGCAGGGCGACTGGGATTTCTGGCAGGGCAGGCTGCTTGCCAGGCTGGGCAACCGCGAACTCAGCGCGCTCGACATCAACCAGCGCGAAGGCGAGGTGCGGATCCGGGGCTTTGTCCGGCCCGAACCGCTGATCGGCAGCAGCTTCGCGCGCGCGCTTGGTCCTGCGGTCGGTGTCGTGGCGCGCGGCACGCTCGATGCGCGGGTGCTCTCGGGCATGATCGCGCTCGCGGGGCAGGCGGGCACGGCCAATGCGAAGGGCGCGATCGATCTGGGCGAAAACCGGTTCGACAATGTCGAGCTTCTTGCCGCACTGTCGCGTCCCGGGCTGCTCGCCGATGGCCTGGAGGCGCGGAACCTGCGCGCGACGGTGACCCTGAACGGCCCCTTCGGCGATCTCGAGGCGCCTTATAGTCTGTCGGCGGATCGCGTGGCGCTCGCCGGCGTCAGCGCCGAGCGACTGCTGGCGCAAGGCACTTTGACCCGGCAGGGAAGGGACTTCACCATGCCGGTCAAGCTCAGCGCGACACGCGTCGTCACCGGCAATGCCTATGGCGACCGGCTGGCCAATGGACTGACCGGCCAGGGCATCGTGCGCCTGCGCGACGGCGTGCTCAGCAGCGATCCGATCCGGCTCGCCAGCAAGAGCCTGGTCGCGCTGGTACAGCTTTCGGGCAGCAGCCAGCGCGGGCGCTATCTCGCAGTCGTCGATGCGCGGCTCCCCGCCTTCGGGGTCGAGAATGTCGGCGATGCCGATATCGATGCCAATGTGCGCGTCGCTTTCGGTGGCGGTGCAGCCTGGGATGTGCTCGGCGATGTGCGCGTGCTGCTGCGCCGCGTGGTCAACGAGACGGTGGTGACGTTGATCGGGCCGTCGCCGCGCTTTGCCAGCAAGTTCAGCTACGGCGCAGGCCAGCCCTTCGTGTTACGCGATGCGAGCCTGGCGGCGCAGAAGCTGGCGCTGATCGGCGGCGGACGGGTCGAACCGGATGGCCGCATCGTCCTGCGCGCCAGCGGCCGTCACCGCGATTACGGTCCGCTCGATGTGAGCGCGGATTCGATCCGGGGCGACACGCGCGCGGTGCTCATGCTCGACGATCCGCTGCCTGCGCTGGGCGTGCGGGACCTTCGGCTCGCGCTCGGCACCGTTCCCGATGGGTTTTCGGTCGACGTGACCGGCCAGTCGACGCTGGGGCCGCTCGAGGGCGCGACGCGCATCTTTGCGCGCGAAGCTGGGCGGACGCTGATCGAGATCGAGCGGTTCACGGTGTCGCAGGCGCTTTTCGCGGGCAATATCTACGCCACCAAGGCCGGGCTTGAAGGTGCGCTCAATGTCCGTGGCGGGGGCATTACCGGCGATGTCACGCTGGATCCGCGCAGCGGCGGGCAGGGCGTAAAGGCCATGCTCGACCTTGCCAATGCGCGCTTCGACGGCGAGGTGCCGATCACGATCAACCGCGGAGCGGCGGAAATCGACGCGCTGATCGCCGAGGGACGCAATACCATCACCGGCAGCGTGCGCGCGCAGGGCATCGGTCGCGGACCCCTGTTCATCGGAAGGCTCGCGGCCAATGCCAATCTCGTCAACGGTGAGGGACGCGTGACCGCTTCGCTCGCCGGGCGGCGCGGCAGCAATTTCGACCTGCAAACCAGCGCGCAGATTGCCAGCGACACGATCACGCTGGCGGGCAATGGCAGCTATGGCAACCGCCGGTTGCGACTGGTACGGCCGGCGCGGCTCAGCAAGCTGGACGATGGCGGCTGGCGACTGGCCCCGGCGGTGCTGCGCGTCGGACGCGGGCGGCTGGGCCTGCAGGGCCGCTTCGGCGGCGGGCTGACCGATATGAGCGCGCAGTTCAACACAGTCCCGCTGGCGCTGTTCGATGTCGCAGTGCGAGAACTCGGCTTCGGCGGCAATGCCTCGGGCACGCTCAGCTATCGTCAGGCCGAAGGCGGTGTGCCGACGGGCAAGGCAAGCCTGAAGTTCGACAATCTCACCCGGACCGGCTTGATCGCCAGCTCGCGCCCGGTCGATATCGCGGTGAACCTCGCGCTGACGGTCGACGCACTGGCCGTGCGCGCGGTAATCGCCGAACAGGACAAGACCGTCGGGCGCGCACAGGCGCGGATCGGCAGCCTGCCGCAGGGGTTCGACCTGCTCGGGCGGCTGCGGCGCGGGACGCTCGCCGGGCAATTGCGCTTCAACGGCCCTGCGGACTCGCTTTGGCGGCTGCTCGGTATCGAGGCGTTCGACGTCACAGGCCAGGTCGGTGTCGCGGCGAACCTTTCGGGCAGCCTGATGGACCCCAGCATCAATGGCGTGCTGGCAACTCGCACCGCGCGCCTGGAAAGCACGCTGTCGGGCACGGTCATCAGCGACATCGCCTCGCGCGGCCAGTTCAACGGATCGCGGCTGACGCTGACCAGCTTCAGCGGCAAGGCGGGATCGAACGGCACGGTCAGCGGATCGGGCTATGTCGATTATGGCGGCCTGTTCGCGTCGCCCTCGCGCGGTGTCGCGGTCGAGATTCGGGCAACGGCGAAGAACGCGCAGCTGGTCAACCGCGACGATTTCGGCGCGACGGTCACGGGGCCGCTGACCATCTCGTCCGATGGCACATCCGGTACGCTGGGCGGCGATGTCGTACTCAATCGCGGACGTTTCCGGCTCGGCCAGTTCAATGCGGCCGAAGCGCTTCCGGTCATCAACGTGCGCGAGATCAACCGCCGCGCCGACGAGGCGCCGCGCCGCGTGCGACCGGCGGTCTGGCGCTATGACGTCAAGGCACGCGCACCCAACCAGTTCACCGTAACGGGCCTTGGCATCAACAGCGAGTGGGGCGCGAATGTGACGCTCACCGGCACGGTCGATGCGCCGCGCATCACCGGTCAGGCGGACCTGATCCGCGGCGAATATGAATTTGCCGGCCGCGATTTCGAGCTGGTCCGAGGGCGCATCAACTTTCGCGGGGAATCGCCGCCAAACCCGGCGCTCGATATCGCGGCGTCGGCAAACCTTACCGACCTCAACGCAACGATCAACGTGCGCGGCACGGGCCTTGCGCCCGAGATCAGCTTCACCAGCACGCCTGCGCTGCCCGAGGACGAGCTGCTCGCACGGCTTCTGTTCGGGTCGTCGATCACCGATATTTCCGCGCCTGAAGCGGTGCAGCTGGCTGCAGCGCTCGCTTCGCTGCGCGGTGGCGGCGGGCTCGACCCGATCAACGCGCTGCGCGGGGCGATAGGGCTCGACCGGCTGCGGATCGTCGAGGGCAACCAGACGCTGGGTCAGGGCACCAGCATCGCAGCCGGCAAGTACATCACGCGCAACACGTATGTGGAGATCGTCACCGACGGACGCGGCTATTCCGCGACGCAGGTCGAGTTCCAGATCACGCGCTGGCTGTCGCTGCTCTCGTCGATCTCGACCATCGGCAGGCAGAGCGCGAACGTGCGGATTTCGAAGGATTATTGAGGGTTGCGAATTATCCCTGGACACCGCCGCTCAGTCTGAGCCTGTCGAAGGCTACGCGCTTTGATTGCGGCCCCAAGCTGCATCTTGCACCAGACAACGCTGCAATCCAGAAGGCACGGACCGTGTCCAGTCTTGGCCTGAAAGGGACTTTTTGCGAAGGGGTTACGCGGGGCCTTCGACAAGCTCAGGCTGAGCGGAGGTGGTTGTGGACGGAATGAATCGGGGAGGAACCACATTGTGCGGACGATCAAATGGAGCGGAGCGGCGCTCGGTCTGGCCGCGCTCGGCCTGTCGCTGGGCGTTGGCTCGCAGGTGTCGGCCATGCTGAGCGCCGACACGCCGATCATGCAATGGCCCGATCTGCTCGATCAGCCTCGGCCCGCGCCGGACCGCACCATCGCCTATGGCAAGGACCCGCTGCAGCTGGTCGATCTGTGGCTGCCCGAGGGGAAGGGGCCGCATCCGGTCGTGGTGATGATCCATGGCGGCTGCTGGCAGACGGAGATCGCGACGCGCGACATCATGAACTATATCGCCGACGATCTGCGCAAGCATGGCATTGCCGTGTGGAACATCGAATATCGCGGTGTCGATCGCGGCGGCGGCTATCCCGGCACATATCTGGATGTCGGCGCGGCGGCGGACCTGCTGGGCGCGCAGGCCAAGGCGCTCAACCTCGACCTCGCGCACACCATCGCCATTGGCCATTCGGCGGGTGGGCATCTCGCCTTGTGGCTGGCCGCCCGCCAGGCGCTGCCCGAGGGCGAGCCGCTTCGTGGGGCCGCCCCGCTGCGGATCGATACCGCGATCAGCCAGGCGGGCATTGCCGATCTGCGCGCCGCGATGCAGCGCACCGGCCATGCCTGCGGCACCGAGGCACCGACGAAGATGGCAGGCGACAGGTTCGCGCTGACCTCGCCGCCCGAAATGCCAGTGAGCAAGGCGCAGCAAATCCAGTTCCACACCGACAAGGACCGCATCGCGCCGCCCGCCTATGCCGAGGCCTATGCGGCGGACATGAAGAAGCGCGGCATCGCGGTCGAAAACCACGTTCACGGGCCCGAGGGCCATGTCGAGCTGATCGCGCCGACCAGCCGCAGCTGGGCTGCGCAAAAGGCACGGATCAAGCAGTTGCTGGGGCGCTGACCATGACCGATTTCCCTTCGCTCGCCGAGGCCGAAGCCCGCGACGCCGCCGATCCCTTGGCCGGTTGGCGCGATCGCTTCACGCTGCCTGAAGGCGTGATCTATCTCGACGGCAATTCGCTCGGCGCGCTGCCGGTGGCAACGCGCGCGCTGATGCACGATGCGGTCGATCGGCAATGGGGAGAGGGGCTGATCCGCAGCTGGAACGATGCCGACTGGATCGGCGCGCCGCGCAGGATCGGCGACAAGATCGCGGCGCTGATCGGCGCGGGGCCGGGAGAGGTGATCGCCTGCGATTCGGTGACGGTGAACCTGTACAAGCTGATGGGCGCGATCCTCGCGGCGCGGCCCGGGCAGGGCAGGACGATCCTTACCGAGAGCGGAAACTTCCCCACCGACCTGCATGTTGCTGCGGGAATTGCTGCGCAGCATGGCCTGGTGCTCGATGCCTGCACGCGGGAAGAGATCAGTCAGAAAATCGGGCCGGATGTCGCGCTGATTGTGCTGACGCATGTGCATTACAAGACCGGCGAGCGCTTCGACATGGCCGCGATCCAGGCCCTTGCCGATGCGCATGGAGTCCCGCTGATCTGGGACCTGTCGCACAGCACCGGGGCGGTGCCGCTGAACCTTGCGGCCGATGCTGCGCGCTTTGCCGTGGGGTGCGGCTATAAATATCTCAATGGGGGTCCCGGCGCGCCCGCTTTCCTGTATGTCGCGGCCGAGGCGCTCGAGTTTCTCGGCTCGCCCATCCAGGGCTGGATGGGCCATGCCGCGCCGTTCGCGATGACCGACGATTATGCCCCCGCGCCGGGGATCGAGCGTTTCCTCGCGGGTACGCCGCCGATGCTTTCGCTGCTGGCGCTGGAAGCGGGGGTCGACCTCATGCTCGAGGCGGATCGCGATGCGCTGTGGACCAAATCGCAGGCGCTGTTCGATTTTCTGGGTCAGCTGATGGCGACGCGCTGCCCTGAACTTCAGCCGATCACCCCGGCGCGTGCCGATCTGCGCGGAAGCCATGCGAGCTTTGCGCACCCCAACGGCTGGCCGATCAACCGCGCGCTGATCGATGCGGGCGTCATCGGCGATTTCCGCGCGCCGGATGTGCTGCGGCTGGGCCTGACGCCGCTCTATCTCGGCTTTGCCGATATCTGGCATGCCGTGGATCGGCTTGCCACCATCATGGGTGAGGGGCGCTGGCAGCGCAGCGAATATAGTGCGCCGACCCGCGTGACCTGATCGCATCCTGGCGCGCGCCAGCACGTTGACCGGTAACGGCCGGAAACAGACAGGAGAGAGACATGCAGCGGCTTCTGGCCTGCCTCGACGTTTCGCATTATTCGCAGACCGTGTGCGAGCACGCCGCCTGGGCGGCGCAGCGGCTGGGCGCGTCGGTGGAATTGCTCCACGTCATCCAGCGCAATGATGCGCGCGCCGAGCTCGATGGGGCAGGGCTGGCGACGAAGCCGGGTCTGCTCGACGAGGTAATGGCGCTGAAGGCGGCGGAGGGGCGGCTCGCCGAGCGCCAGGGGCATTTGCTGCTGGAGGCCGCCGTGGACCAGTTGCGCGCGGGCGGGGTCACCGATGTCGAGCTCAGCTTGCGCGAAGGCGGGATTGTCGAGACGATAGCCGAGCGCGAGGCCTTCAGCGACATGACCATCATCGGCAAGCGCGGCGCGCAAGCGGATTTCGCCAAGGGACATCTGGGCAGCAAGGTCGAGCGCGTCATCCGCCAGAGCCGCAAGCCGGTGCTGGTCGCCACCCGCGTGTTCAAGGCGCCGCAGCGCATCGCCATCGCGTTCGATGGCGGACCCTCGAGCCGGAAGGCGCTCGAATATGCCTCGACGTCGATGCTGTTCGGGGGGCTCGATATCGATATCGTGCTGGTCGGTGGCTATACCGACAGCAACGCCGCGCATATCGACTGGGCGCAGACCCAGTTCACCGGACGCGCGGGCGTCAAGGCGGTGCAGCGCGAGGGCAATCCAGATGCGGTGCTGCCGCAGGTCATCCGCGAGCGGGGCATCGATCTTCTGGTCATGGGGGCATACGGCCACAGCCCGTTGCGCAACATGCTGGTCGGCAGCACGACGACACAGATGATCCGCGCGGGGCAGACATCGGTGCTGCTGTTCAGGTGATCGGTCTGGCTGATCTCCCGTCATTCCCGCGAACGCGGGAATCCCGCTTTTTCGGGCGCTTGGCGGTCTAAGCGGGACCCCCGCCTTCGCGGGGGTGACGGAGGGTGGAATGCCGGTGCGTTACTCCAGATAGAGCCCCTGCAGCCGCGCGATATCGACTTTCGTGACGCCGATCGTCGCCAGATAGCCCTCGACGCCGCCATAATCGCGGTCGAGCACCTCGAAGAACTGCGCCAGGTGCGACTTGCCCGAAGCGGAGTAGAGCGGCTCGGCCTTGACCCCGCCGGGCTTTTTCGCGGCGGCGGCATAATATTGCACGATCGGGTTGGTCGGATAATCGGCCGGATCGAGCGGCGGCATCTCGTTCTGCGGGCGGCGCAGCTGGGTGGAGAGGTGATAGTCCGCCAGGATCGTCTCGCGGTCGACGCCGAGCGCGCTCAGGATCAGCGCCGAGGCGATGCCGGTGCGGTCCTGCCCGGCGGAACAGTGGTACATCACCGCGCCGTCATCGGCGAGCAGCCGCTTGAACAAGGAGCGATATTGCGGGGCGAGCAGCTTTTCCATGCCGGTATAGACATATTCGCCCTTCATGCTGCCCATGTTCGCCATTAGGGGTTTCAGCGAATAATCGTTGGAGACAAACAGCGCGCCGGTTCGGTCGTCGAGCTGGGTCGCGGCAACTTCGCGTTCCTCGAGCGAGCGCAGGTCGACGATGGTGCCGATATTCAGCCCGCCGAGCAGCGCATAGTCCTGATCGGTGAGCAGCGGCAGCGCGCCCGAGCGGAATATCTTGCCCCAGCGCACGGTCTTGCCGCCCGCAGCCTTGTAGCCGCCCAGATCGCGGAAGTTCGATCCCCTGGCGAGCGGCAGTTCGCGCTCTGCGGTCAGCGTCAGCGAGGCATCACCGCCATCGCGCAGCACCAGGAACTGGCGCTTGCTCGCTGGCATGGCGACGATCGCCTCGCCCTTGCGACTGGCCTTGACCACCGGCACGGCGGCTCCGGCGGCAACCGGCGTGTCGGTCACGATGATGTCGACCGGGTCGCTGTCGGTCCAGGTCACCTTGACCTTCTCGGCATCGATGCGGCTGACCGTCACGCTGTCGATGGCGAGCGCGGGCGCGGCGCTGGCGAACAGCGCGAGGGCGAAGGCGGTTTTCACACGCATGGCATTCTCTCCTGTCAGAAGCCGAAGCGGATGCCGGCGAGGTAACGCCTGCCGATCTGTTCCACCTCGGTCGGGCGGCCCTTGTTGCCAAGGAAGGCCGTATATTTGGCGTCGGTCAAGTTGTTGAGATCGGCAAACAGGCTGATGTTCGGGGTGATGTCATAGCGGATCGCGACATCGACATTGGTATAGCCGCCGCGGAACTCGTCGCCGGTCACGGTGCCGCCGGTGCCGATCGACAGCGTTTCCAGATAGTCGCTGCGCCACTGATAGCTGGCGCGCACCGAAAGCCCGTATTTTTCGTAGTAGAGCGACGCGTTGACGATCGTGTCCGAGGTGCCGGGGAAGCCGATATTGCGGCGCTGGTCGGTATCGAAGCTGCCCTCGAGCAAGGTCAGGTTGCCCTGGAAGCCGAAGCCGTCGAGCGGCGAGGGCAGGAAGGTGAACTGCTGCTGATAGTTGAACTCGACGCCATAGAGCTCGCCCGAATTGCCGTTGAAGCTGGAGGTCAGCAGATAGCGCGAGCGATCGACGCCATTGCTGTTGAACGTATCCGATCCGACGATCTGCGTGTTCGAGAACAGCACGTTGTCGACCCAGCGATGGAAGCCCGAAACCGCAATGATGCCCTGGCCCGGGATGTAATATTCGAGGCTCGCATCGACGCCCCACGTGTATTCGGGGCGCAGCGTCGGGTTGCCGCCGCTGATCGTGCCCGGGCTGTTGGTGTCGTTGATCGCAGAGCCCACGCGGATTTCGCCGAAGCTGGGGCGGGCGATTCCGCGCTGGCCCGCGATACGGAAGACGAGATTGTCGGTGACATCGAAGCGCGCGTTCACGCTGGGGAAGATATCGGTATAATCTTGCGGCGCCGAGAGCGGCACCAGCGTGCCGTTGGCGAGCCGCGCCTGACCCTGGTTCTGCAACCGGAAATGTTCGACGCGCGCACCGGCAATGACCTGGCCGCCCTCGAACACCCATTTGGCCATGCCATAGGCGGTCAGCGTCTTCTCGTTCAGCTGAAAGCGGTTTTCCGCAGGCACGTTGTTGGCGGGGTTGAATCGGCCCTGGCGCTGAAGAGTCGCGAAGATATTGTCGAGATCGGCGCGCATCCGCGTGTTGTCGACATAGTTGAACGTGAGCCCAAGCGGAAAGCCGGTGTCCCAGGGTTTGTTGGTGATATAGCTGGCGGGGTTGAAGCTGAGCCCCGTGCCTGCCAGCGCCTGGGGCGAAAGCAGCACCGCGTTCGAGGTCGCGAAGATGAAGCCGCCAATGTCGCGATCGGCATAGAGCAGGCCGCCGGTCAGCGTCACATCGCCCAGCTCCTTGGCGACATCGAGCTTCACCGTATAGCTGTCGGTAAACACGTCCTGCACGATCGGGATAACGAGTGCCGGCGAAGTGTTGGCGTTGATCAGCGTGGTCTGGTCGAAATTCGCCAGCGCCGGGCCGCGCACGAAGCTGCCCGCCGGCGCACCGGGCACGGTCTGGAAAAGCTTTACGATCGGCAGGTTCGGGCGGCTGAAATCATAAGTGACCGACGGCGAGGTCGCGGTGGCGGTGCTCGCCTGGACCAGCGGCAGATAGGTGGTGTTTTCGGTGCGGGTATAGTTCGCCGCGACATTCACCTTCCAGCCATTCTCCTCGTAGTCGCCGCCGATGGTGTTGATGAAGTTGCGGGTGCGATAGTTGCCGAGGTTGAACGAGCCACGGATCGGCACGCGGACCAGATCGCCGCCCGAAAGGTTGCGCGTGCCCGACAGTGCGCGGTCGAGCCGGATCTCGTACTGGTCGCGCTGCTCGTCGTCCTTGAACTCGGTATAGATGGTCCTGGCGTAGAGTTTCTGGCCTTCCTGTGGCGAATATTCGAACGCGGCGAACAGGCCGTTGTTCTCGCGCACAAGGCGGTACTGACGTATGTCGATCTCGGTGGGGCCGAACTGGGTGTCGGTGGGGCCGCTGGGCTCGTCATACAGGCCGACTTCACGATTGTCGGTCACCTGCTCGCGGCGATAGTGCGATGCGCCCGCGACCACGCCGAACGTGCCGTCGCTGTACGAGACGCGGAGCGAACCCTGGCGCTGGTCGCCTTCGCCGAGCTCCATGAAGCCATATCCGATATCGCCCTGGACGTGGAAACCGGTCTTGCCCTCGAGCGGCGAAAAGGTGCGCAGGTCGATATTGGCAACGATCGCCTCGGCCTGGATATTGGGGGTGAGCGACTTGTTGATCGCCAGCGCGCTGAGGATCACCGCAGGCACCGCGTCGAAGCGATAGGCGCGCGTGAGACCACCTTCGTCCGCGCCGATCATCGGCACGCCGTCGATGCTGACCGAGGTCCAGCGATTGGGCGCGCCGCGCACCTGGATATAGCGTTCCTGGCCCTGGTCGCGCTGCACCGCGACGGCGGGCAGGCGCGACAGCGCGGCGGCGCTGTTCTGGTCGGGGAAGCGGCCGACCGAGTCCGCTGCCGAGATGTCGATCAGATTGTCGGCATTGCGCTTCTGCGCGATCGATTCGCCCTGCGCGGTGATGATCGCGCCCTGAACGATGATCTCGCCATTGCCGTCCTTATCGTCCTCGGTGGTTTCCTGCGCCATGGCGGGCATGCCGGTCGCTGCCGCGGCAAAGGCCATGAGCGAGATCGATGTGCGCAGCAGCGCGGTGGCAGATGTTTTCAGAATCATGGCGCAACCCCCGTTGGTGTTCGGGGGCGCAGCTAGGGACGCGCGATGACGCCGCCATGGCGTCTTGATGACGAAATGGACGAACCTTAGTTACGATATGACTTGCTATCGTAACTAAGGTGTCACGTCTTTGTCGCCAAGACGGGCTCAGCTCTGCAACCTGCTCGCAACCATATCGTCTATCCCGTTGACCACCTTGGCAATTCCCTTCGGATTGGGGTGAATGCCATCGGGCAGCATCAACGCCTTGTCGGTGATCACGCCATCGAGGAAAAACGGATATAATCCCGCATTATACTGCTTCGCCAGCGCGGGATAGATCGGGTTGAACTTGCTCGCATAATCCTGGCCCAGATTCGGCGCGGCGACCATGCCGGTGAGCACAACCGGGATATCGCGCTTCTTCAGTTCGTCGAGCATCGCTTTCAGATTGCTCTGGGTCTGGTCGGGACTGATGCCGCGCAGCATGTCGTTGCCGCCCAGGCCCAGGATGACGAGATCGGGCTTGCGCGGCAGGCCGTCGAGCGCGAAGGCGAGGCGCTGCAGGCCGGCAGCGGTGGTATCGCCCGAGACCCCGGCATTGTGCACCTGCACGTTCAGACCCTTCGCGGCCAGCGCCTTTTCGAGCTGCGCGGGGAAGCTTTCGTCCTGCTGGACATTATATCCTGCATAGAGGCTGTCGCCGAAGGCCATAACCAGCCGGGTATCGGCATTGAGCGGATTGCGACCGGGCTTTTCGGCTCCAGTCTCCTGGCCCTTTTCGACCGGCGGCTTGGTCGTTTCGTCCGACGGCTGCGTGCAGGCCGCGGTGCAATGGACAAGCAACAAAGCCGCCCCATATAGAATGCTGTTCCGTCCCAAAGCGAAAGCCCTTTCATTTCATGCACGATACGCTCACGCGGCCGCAAATTGCCCCCCATATTGCTATCGCCGCCCGCAATGTCACCCTCTCGCTGGGCGAGGCAGGCCATCAGACGCAGATTTTGAAGGGCATCGATCTGGAAATTCCGCTGGGCCAGTCGGTGGCGCTGCTCGGGCCTTCGGGATCGGGCAAGTCCTCGCTGATGGCGATCCTCTCGGGGCTGGAGCGCGCGAGCGGTGGCGAGGTGCACGTGGCGGGGCTCGATTTCGGGCCGATGGACGAGGACGCTCTGGCGCGCGCGCGACGCGGGCGCATCGGCATCGTGCTCCAGGCCTTTCATTTGCTGCCGACGATGACCGCGCTGGAAAATGTCGCGGTGCCGCTCGAACTGGCGGGCCTATCCGATCCGTTCGGTACTGCGCAGCGCGAATTGGAGGCGGTGGGGCTTGGCCATCGCGTCACGCATTATCCCAGCCAGCTTTCGGGCGGCGAACAGCAGCGCGTCGCCATCGCGCGCGCCATGGCGCCGGGGCCGGAGATCATCTTCGCCGATGAACCGACGGGCAATCTTGACGGCGCGACCGGCGAGGCGATCATCGACCTCTTGTTCAGCCGCCAGCGCGCCAGCGGGGCGACATTGCTGATCATCACGCACGATCCCTCGCTCGCGACGCATTGCGACCGGGTGATCGAGATGCGCGACGGGTTGATCGTTGCGGATCGGGCAGGGGGTGCTGTGAAGTGAACTGGCACCCCCCTTCATCGTCAATGGCGCGAAAGCGGGAATCCTGCTATTGCGCGACGGTAAAGCGGGAATCCCGCTTTCGCGGGAATGACGGGAAAAGTGGAGCTTGCGCATGAGCTGGGCGCAAATCTGGCGCATTGCGCGGCGCGATCTTTCTGGGCGGTTTCGTGGTCTTCGCCTGCTCATCATCTGCCTTTTCCTCGGCGTTGCGACGCTAGCGACGATCGGCAGCCTTACCGCGTCGATCACCGGCGAGCTGTCGCAGCGCGGGCAGGTGATCCTCGGCGGCGATTTCGAGGTCACGATGTCGCAGCGCCTGGCAAGCGAGGCGGAGCTCGCCGCGTTCGAGCGCGAGGGCGTGCTGTCCGAGACTGTACGGATGCAGGCGATGGCGCAGCGCACCGCGCCGCGCGCGAGCGGCACCGGCCCCGATGCGATCCTCGCCGAGCTCAAGGGCGTCGATTACGATTACCCGCTTTATGGCACGCTGACGCTGCGATCGGGCAAATACGCGCCGCTCGACCCCGCCAGCACGGTGATCGGGGCGGGGCTGGCCGACCGGCTCGACCTCAAGCCCGGCGACAGGATCCGCTTCGGCGAGGCCGAATTCGCGATCAGCGGCATCATCCTCGACGAACCCGACAGGCTGGGCGAGGGCTTCACGCTCGGTCCGGTGGCGCTCGTTTCCGATCTCGGCATCCAGCGGACCGGGCTGATCCAGCCGGGCAGCATGTACGAAGCGAAATACCGCGTGAAGGTCGGCCCGCTCGCGGATCCGGCGCAGTCGATCGCGCGGCTGAAGGCGGAATTTCCCGAAGCCGGGCTGGAGCTGCGCGACCGCGATCGCGGCGCACCGGGCACCGCGCGCTTCATCGAGCGCATGGGCCAGTTCCTCTCGCTGGTCGGCCTTGCCGCGCTGGTGATCGCCGGGATCGGCGTCGGCAACGGCGTCGCCTCGTATCTCGCCACCAAGCGCCAGGGCATCGCGACGCTCAAGATCCTGGGCGCGGGCTCTGGCGATATCCTGCGCATCTATCTGGTACAGATTCTTGCGGTGTCGGCACTGGCGATCCTGGGCGGGCTGATCGCGGGCGCGCTGATCCCGCCGGCGATCATCGCCGCTGCGGGCGATGTGCTGCCCGTGAAGCCGGGCTTTGCGATCCATCCGCTGCCGCTGGCGGTGAGCGCCGCCTATGGCCTGCTGATCGCGTTCATCTTCGCGCTGCCGCCGCTGGCGCGCGCGCGGCATGTGCCGGCGGCGGGGCTGTTCCGATCGCTGGTCGAGGGCAATCGCTGGCCCGATCGCGCGACGATGATCGCGGTGGGCGTGGGCATTGCCGGTATCGTCACGCTGGCGCTGGTCACCGCGCGCGAGGCGATATTCTCCGCCTGGTTCATGGCGGCGGCGACGGGCGTGCTGCTGATGCTCGCCGGCATCGGCTGGGCG
>NZ_LSIS01000459.1:0-794 GCF_001556365.1 Blastomonas sp. CCH1-A6
CTCGTTCGCCTCGCTGTTCGCGGCCCGCGCTTCCGGTGGGCCGGTTTCTGCTGGCCGCCTCTATCGCGTGAACGAGGCGGCGGGCGGGGGGAGTGTCGAGCTCTTTCAACCTGCCCAGAACGGCAACATCGTGCCCTTGGGGCAGGCCCGCGCGGCGATGAACGGCGGCGGCGGACGCCAGGGCCCGATCGAGATTAAGGTGTATGCTGACGAGGGGCGCACCTTTGTCCCGCGTGTCCAAGGGATATCGGCGGACGTTGCAGTTACTGTCGTTCGTGTCGCATCGGACGATATTGTGAAAGCAAGCGCAAACGAGGCGCTGCGACAGGCCGGCAGGCGAAAGCTGTGACCAATCTCGATGCCGTGCTGGTGGGCCATGCCAAGATGATCGCGGCGAACGGCAGATTTTTTGCCATCCTTGTCGCTTCATTGCACGACGCTGGAATCATCAATGGTCGAGCCATCGCCCAGTCAATCCGGTTGGATAGGGCTTCTGACGAGATGTACCGGCTGGGCGTTGCCGATCGGATTTCCAGCTACATCGACGAGTGCGAAAGCCAGCAATTTGAAAGCTCAGGCCTGCGACCAGTTGAATAGTTGACCGGCAAGTCTTTGTGGCGGTCGCGACATTCTTACCGCAGTGCTAGGGGCAGCGGGCGCTTGCATTCGGAATTGAAAAATGATCCACCTGCACTCATCAACGCGCTCCTCATTTCTGCTAGCGCAACAATGCAGAGGCTAATCGATGCCAATACCGGTGCACCTGCTGATCGCAGCCGCCAAGACGCTTAGCG
>NZ_LSIS01000460.1:0-280 GCF_001556365.1 Blastomonas sp. CCH1-A6
GAAGGCTTGCGGATCGGGGCGCGGCGCTTGCGGTGCGGCCGCCTCGGGCGGGGAATTGTCGGCGGGATCGGTCACGGCCGCCCCCTGCGCCCATTGTCGCGCACGATGCGGACGCGCTGCTCGCCGCGCCGGTCGCCCAGGCGCAGCTCGGCGGCGGCGAACAGCCGGTCCACCACCATGTAGCGGCCCTGCACGCGGTAATTAACTAACTCGGCATCGCCGGCCGCGCCGGTCACGAACAGCGGCGGCATCTCGCCCTGCGAGATCCCGGCCGGAAACT
>NZ_LSIS01000461.1:0-671 GCF_001556365.1 Blastomonas sp. CCH1-A6
GCGCTGGCAAGGACTGCCATGCCGACGTGCTGCTTGAGCTTGCCAACGCAGATGAGCTGAAAGGCCCCACCACATGACCGAACAGACAGGCTGGCAGCAGTGCCGCATCGGATCGTGCCAGCGGCATCAACGGTGCATGTATGCCCCCTGCCGACGCCTTCCCCACCAATCCAAGAAGGATGACCCCGATGAATGAACGAGAGGCGATAGTCGCTTGGCTGCGAGGCGATGGCGGGCGGATACCCGCTCTGGCGGCATTCGCGCCTTTAGTGAGTGGAAACCGAATGCCGGATATGTCTGGCGATGCACGCAATAGGTTGCATGAGCCACAACGCCGCGACTTTAACGATGTTGTGCTTTCGCTTTGCGCAGCCATCGAGCGGGGGGAGCATTTGAAAGGAAAGAGCGATGAACGATAAGCCGGAAGCCGTGGCGCTTAAGCCGTGCCCAAGTTGCGATGGGCTGAATATCAGTTGCCCTAATGGTTGTGGCCGCGACCCTAAAACCGGGGAGCTAAACGGGACGCTCTATGCCCATCCACCATCCCAGGACGCATCCGCGCTGGTGGCGGCTTTGGAGCGCATCAAGAACGCCCGCCCTGCTGGTGATTACGTCCTGGTGCGAGAGATCGAAACGGTGACTGGCGACTTTTGCACCGAGCCGGGCGAGCC
>NZ_LSIS01000462.1:0-2533 GCF_001556365.1 Blastomonas sp. CCH1-A6
ACGCTCGCGATAAGACTGGCAACGCGGCTTATCCTGTTCGGTCATGACGCACTCCGTTTGAGCTTGGTGATTATGGCGGCCCGTCGTGCATGTTCCGGCGTGTGCAGTTTGCCATCGCGACCATGCCATGTGAGCCTGCCGTGCATGTGCAGGTCAGCAGGTAGCTCGAAGATGCCTCCGTTCATGAACGGCTCGAGGTCGCGCGGATGCTCGGCAAGGTAAGACAGGATCGCGCCCGCCGTTTCCATGCCACCGACATTGGCTTGGCTTCCGACTGCCGCTGCAACCTTAGCAATGTGCTGAATTACCTCTTGGGCGTCGTAATTCCGGGTCATGACGCACTCCTTGCGCGGATCGCGGCGGCTTCCGGCGAAACCCAGCGCACCAGCACGGTGTAGTTCATCGGATCGCGGAAGGTGGTCGCGACTGCTAGCAGCGTCGTCCCGCGATAAAGCTGCGTCACCTTCCCCCCGCCTTCGACAGGGCGGCTGTTGATTTCGAGGTGCACGAAATCATCTTCGCGCTCGGCTTGGGCAAGTTCCCCGATCCAGTTCCATGCCACCGTTCCGGCACTGTCAGGCGTGCCGCTCTCGTCCTGCGTGCGGTAGGGCAGCGCCCTATCCGGCCCCTCCGCCCTCTCGATCCGGGCGGCTAGTTCGTTGTGGTCTGTCATTACTGCGCACTCCTTGCGGTTGGGTGGGTGGCGAGGCGGGTCAGAACAGGCTCATCTGCTCGTCGTCCGGCTCGCAGAACAGCGTCGAGAGAAAGGTAAGCTGTTGCTGCTGCCACCGGGTCCACGCCATTGCCGGTCGCTCGAAGCCGCTCAATCCGGTGGGCCATCGCATCAATGCCTCGACGAAGATGGGATTCAGCTTCCTCTTGACTGAGGGCTGGTTGGTATTCGGGGTATCGGTCGAGCAGAGCGCGCCAGCTGCCACTGTCGGATGGGCCGGGGATGACGGCGGGTGGAAGAACTGCTCGGCCTGATAGGACAGGATATCCGCCCTTGACTTGCCGTCCTGCCGCGTGATGCTGCCCTGGCTGCTGCCCTTGTGGTTCTGGGCTGCTGGGCCCGCCCACGCCTTCGCCTGGCTCTCCAATCCCAACTGCACCTTCTTGCCGTTGTGATACATCGTCCCGCCGATCTGCTCGGCATGAGCCGTCGAGCGGCCGCCGTTCGGAACCTGCGGGGCCATCCATTCCTTTTGGGGGGCTTCCCACTGCGTAACCTGCATCGACAGCGCCATGCCGCCCTGCCCGTATCGCTTCGTGCGCGTCCCCGTGTCGTCCGCTACCGGCGCCATCCATTCCGCAGCCGCACTTTCCAGCGTCGGATAGACATTCCCGTTCCGATCGCGCTCCCAGCCCCCGCTGGTCACCTTCGCGCTCGGCCAAGATGAACAGTCGCTCCCGGCGCATGGTATTTCCAGTTTCGGCCGAGCTGAATATTCCGACCGCAACGCGGCAGCCCAGTCGCTCCAATGCCGGGATGGCAACGGCAAGCTGTCCGTCCGCGTTCCCCGGCACGTTCTCGCGGAAGAAACGAGGAGCCCCCGTCTGGTCGAAGATGTCGATGGCGCGGTCGAGCAGCCACCGATCGTCGAGCTCGCCGAGCCGCTTTCCGGCAACGCTGTTTCCTTGGCACGGATCTCCCGAAGTGACGATATCCACGAGTCCACCGAACGCTGTGCCGTCGAAGGTTCGAGCGTCGCTCCAGACAGGTGCCGGATGAAGCCACCCCGCTTCCATTGACGCGACCAGGCTTGCGGCGGCAGCTGCTTCCCTCTCCACGTACAGCAGCCCTCGGACAGCCTTTCCGAGATAGCCGTGAGCAAGTTGGAGTCCGAGTTCGAGGCCTCCGACGCCGGCGCAGATTCCGAGGACGTTGAGGGGGGGATGTAGAGCCACATTCATGACCTCTCCAGATAAGCGATTGCGGCGGTGCGATAGGCAAGGTCATCAATGGCTGAGAGCCTGACGTTGCAGCGATGGCAGAGGATGCCGCGAACCTTGCCGGTGGCGTGGCAGTGGTCGATGCAGGGGCGCTCCATAGGGCCGGTGCAGATGGCACACGCCCCGCCCTGCTCGGCAATCATGCGAGCAACGTCCGCAGGCGTCAGCCCGTAGCGCGTCTTGATTTGCCATTTGCGCTTCTGCTCGGTCGGCGGCTTGTGCCCCCGATAACCCTTCTCACGGCGGTATGCGTTCGAGCAGTCACGGCACCAGCTTTGCAGCTTATCGCCGCGACGCTGGAATGCAGTTGCGGGCTTCTGGGTCGAGCAGCGCGCGCAGACCTTAGCGCCGATGCCGGAAAAGCAGGATGCGGCTTTGAGGGCCATCAGCGGTCACCCCGCATACACAGGCGTCCAAAGTTCACGGTGAACCTGCCCTGTGTGCAAACCGAGAACAGACGCGACCATATGCGGCCCGCGTTCCAACGGGTGCCACGGGAAACTGCCATGTGCGGTGAGGTGCAGCGTGTTGACATCGCAGGGGTCGGAAGTTCAATCCTTCCTACGCCCACCAGCCTTCC
>NZ_LSIS01000463.1:0-521 GCF_001556365.1 Blastomonas sp. CCH1-A6
GGCAGTGACAGCCGGGGGTTTCGATGAGGTGCGGATTGTGGTCGGCGAGCACGGTCGTGCCATCGGCGATGCGCTCGCTGGGCTGGACTGCCATCTGGTGGAGGCCGCCGACTGGCAGCAGGGCATGTCCGCTTCGATCCGAGCCGGCATCGCCGGCCTACCGGACGAGGGCGAGGGGGCGTTCCTTTTCCTCGGCGACATGCCGCTGGTGCCGGTGGCCTTGTGCGGCGAGCTGGTGCGGCTAGCGCAGCGCTCGGGCTATGCCGCGCGGCCCAGGGTCGATGGCAAGCCCGGCCATCCGGTCTGCTTCGTGCGTTCAGCGTTGCCCGATCTGATGCAGCTTTCTGGCGATCGCGGGGCAGGGGATGCGCTCAAGGACAGGCCGCTCGCCTATCTGGACACCGACGATAGCGGCGCGCTGCTCGATATCGACGATGCCGCCTCGCTGGCGCTGGCCGAGCGGGTGTGGAACTCGCGCGCGACATCGGCGATATCGAGCAGCGCGCCGCTATCGTCGGTGT
>NZ_LSIS01000464.1:0-10343 GCF_001556365.1 Blastomonas sp. CCH1-A6
ACCCCAACCCCTCCCCTGAAGGGGAGGGGCTTTCGGGTCACGCCGCCGCCTTGGCCGCCATCAGATAGTCGATCACGCTGCCCAGTCGTTCGCGCAGGTCCTTGCGCTCGACCACCATGTCGAGCATCCCGTGCTCGAGCAGATATTCGGAGCGCTGGAAGCCTTCGGGCAGCTTTTCGCGGATCGTCTGCTCGATCACGCGCTGTCCGGCAAAGCCGATCAGCGCATTGGGCTCAGCCATCTGGATGTCGCCCAGCATCGCATAGCTCGCGGTGACGCCGCCGGTGGTCGGGTCGGTCAGCACGACGATATACGGCAGGCCCGCAGCGTGCAGCCGGCTGATCGCCACGGTGCTGCGCGGCATCTGCATCAGCGAGAGGATGCCCTCCTGCATACGCGCGCCGCCGGCGGCGGTGAAGATGACATAGGGGCATTTCTCGGCGATCGCGCGCTCGGTGCCGCGGATGAACGCCTCGCCCACCGCCATGCCCATCGATCCGCCCATGAAGGCGAAGTCCTGCACGCCGACCACCGCCTTGTGCCCCTGGATGCGGCCCAATGCATTGGTCAGCGCATCGGTGGCGGTGCCCGCCGCGCGGGCGGCCTTGATGCGATCGACATATTTCTTGCTGTCGCGGAACTTGAGCGGGTCTTCCTTGACCACCGGCGCGGGCAGCTCTTCCCAGATCTTGTCGTCGAACAGCATCGCAAAGCGCGCCTGTGCGCCGATGCGTTCGTGATGGCCGCATTTCGGGCAGACCGACAGATTGTCCTCGAATTCCTTGGCGAACACCATTTCGCCGCAAGCCTTGCACTTGTGCCAGAGATTGTCGGGCGTGGTGTCGCGCTTGGCGATCAGCGGAATCGAATTGCGGACACGGCTGAACCAGCTCATGGGGATGCTCCTGTCAGGCGTTCGTGGTGTGGCGGGCGGCGGCGATGGCGGTGCTGAGGCTGCGGATATAGTCGCGCACCGGCGCTGCAGCATTGCTGCCATGCTGCGCAACAATGTCGACGATCGCGCTGCCCACGACGACGCCATCGGCGACGCGCGCGATGGCTGCGGCCTGCTCGGGCGTGCGCACGCCGAAGCCCACGGCGACGGGCAGGTCGGTCGATGCCTTGAGCCGCGTCACCGCTTCCTCGATGCTCGCCTGCGCCGCCTGTTGCTTGCCGGTGATCCCGGCGACCGAGACATAATAGAGGAACCCGCCCGCGCCTTTGAGCACGGCGGGCAACCGCGCGGCATCGGTGGTCGGCGTCGCGAGCCGGATCGGCGCGATGCCCTTTGCGCGCAGCGCCGGGCCAAGCGCCGCGTCTTCCTCCGCCGGAATATCGACGCAGATGACGCCATCGACGCCGGCGGATGCGCAGGCCTCGGCAAACCATTCGGGACCGCGCCGGGTCATCGGGTTGGCATAGCCCATCAGCACCAGCGGTACGTTCGGGTGGCGGCTACGGAAATCGGTCGCGATTGCCAAGATGTCGGCGGTTTTCGTGCCAGCTGCCAGCGAGCGCAGGTTCGCCGCCTGGATCGCGGGGCCATCGGCCATCGGATCGGTGAACGGCATGCCCAGCTCGATCACATCCGCGCCGCCCTCGACCAGCGCGTCGAGGATCGCGGGCGTGGCGGCGGGCGTGGGATCGCCCGCGGTGACGAAGCACACCAGCGCCGCGCGGTCGGAGGGGAAGGCGTTAGCGAGGCGCGCGCTCACATCTCCACTCCCAGCTTGTCCGCCACGGTGAAGATGTCCTTGTCGCCGCGGCCGCACAGGTTGGCGAGGATGATCTGGTCGCGGTCCATGGTCGCGGCGACCTTGGCCACCGCTGCGATCGCATGGGCAGGCTCCAGCGCGGGGATGATCCCCTCGGTGCGGCAGAGCAGCTGGAAGGCGTCCAGCGCCTCGTCATCGGTGATCGCGGTATATTCGACGCGGCCCATGTCCTTGAGCCAGGCATGTTCGGGGCCGATGCCGGGATAATCGAGGCCCGCACTGATCGAATGGCCCTCGGTGATCTGGCCGTCCTCGTCCTGCAGCAGATAGGTCTTGTTGCCGTGCAGGATGCCGGGAAAGCCGCCGAGCAGGCTGGCAGCGTGCTGGTCGCCATCGAGGCCATAGCCCGCCGCCTCGACGCCGAGCATCTTGACCTGGTCGTCGAGGAACGGGTGGAACAGCCCGAGCGCGTTCGATCCGCCGCCGATCGCCGCGACCAGCAGGTCGGGCAGGCGGCCGGTGCGCGCCAGCATCTGTTCGCGCGCTTCCTTGCCGATCACGCTCTGGAAATCGCGGACCAGTTCGGGATAGGGGTGCGGGCCGGCGGCGGTGCCGATGATGTAGAAGGTGTCGTGGACGTTCGCGACCCAGTCGCGCAGCCCCTCGTTCATCGCATCCTTGAGCGTGGCAGCGCCGCTGGTCACCGGCACGACCTCCGCGCCGAGCAACTTCATCCGGAACACATTGGGCTGCTGCCGCGCGACATCGGTTGCGCCCATATAGATCACGCAAGGCAGGCCGAAGCGGGCGCAGACGGTCGCGGTGGCGACGCCGTGCTGGCCCGCGCCGGTCTCGGCGATGATCCGCGTCTTGCCCATGCGCATCGCGAGCAGGATCTGGCCGATGCAGTTGTTGATCTTGTGCGCGCCGGTATGGTTCAGTTCGTCGCGCTTGAACCAGACCTGTGCGCCCTTACCCTCGGGGGCGGCCTTGCGCAGTTCCTCGGTCAGCCGCTCGGCATAATAGAGCGGGCTGGGCCTTCCGACATAATGTTCGAGCAGGTCGTCGAACTGCGCCTGGAACGCGGGATCGGCTTTCGCGGCCCGATAGTGCTTCTCCAGATCGAGCACCAGGGGCATCAGGGTTTCGGCAACATAGCGCCCGCCGAACTGGCCGAAATGGCCCTGTGCGTCGGGTTGATTGCGATAGCTGTTAAGCTGGGTTGCGGTGTTGGTCATGGTCGCGAACCGCTTGGCAAAAGCGGGCGATCTTGTCCATATCTTTGACTCCCGGCGCGCTTTCCACGCCCGAGGAGACATCGACCAGCGGGGCCTGGGTCGCGGCCAGTGCTTCGCGCACGTTATCGGGGTTGAGCCCGCCTGCCAGCCCCCAGGGCAGGGCGTGATGATGGCCCACCAGCAGCGACCAGTCGACCACCGATCCGTTTCCGCCGGGCAGCGCCTGGGCTGGGGCATCGAACAGCAACCGGTCGGCGCTGCCATCGAACCTGCGGGCATTGGTCAGCGTGTCTGCACTGCGCAATCCCAGCGCCTTCCACGCTTCGACCGGCATGTGCTGCTTCACGATCCGCAGCCATTCGGGCTTTTCCGATCCGTGGAACTGGATGACATCGGGCCGTACGGTGCGCTGCGCGCGCTGCGTCAGCTCTGGCGAGGCGTTGACCAGCAGCAGCACGACCTTGACATGGGAAGGCGTGCAGCGACGCAGCTCGGCGGCCTGTTCGAGCGTGACATGGCGCGGGCTCTTCTCGAAATGGACGAGCCCGATATGCGTCGCGCCCTCGCGCGCGGCGGTATCGATCGCCGCTTCGGTGGAAAGCCCGCAGATCTTGATGAGGGTGGTCATGTTACCTTCGTTTCCCGTGTCTCGTCATTCCCGCGAACGCGGGAATCCCGCTTTGCTGCTACCTGGCGCAAAAGCGGGACCCCCGCCTTCGCGGGGGTGACGGTAATATGGGGGATATTCTACAATGTCGCCATGATGTCGCGCGCGGCCTGATCGGGATCCTCCGCGCGGGCGATGGGACGGCCGATGACCAGCACCGATGCGCCCGCATCGCGCGCCTGGCGCGGGGTGACGGCGCGCTTCTGGTCGCCCATCGCGGCGCTGGCGGGGCGCACGCCGGGGACGACGAAAAAGCCGTCGCGCCATTGCTGCCGCACCGCGCCGACCTCCTGGCCCGAACAGACGATACCGTCGAGCCCGGCCTCATGCGCCAGCTCGGCAAGCCGCAGCACATTGTCGTGCGCGCTTCCGGAATAGCCGATCCGCGCGATGTCATTGTCGTCGAGGCTGGTCAGCATGGTGACCGCCACCACCTTGGTATTGGTTCCGGCGGCGGCCTTGGCGTCCTCCATCATGGCGCGACCTCCTGCGGCATGGACCGTCACGATCGCGGGTTCGAGCACATGGATCGCCTGCATCGCTGCCGCGACAGTGTTGGGGATGTCGTGCAGCTTGAGGTCGAGAAAGATCGGCAGGCCGATCTTCGCGATCTCGTGCACGCCGTGATGGCCATGCGCGCAGAAGAATTCCAGCCCCAGCTTCACCCCGCCGATATGGCTGCGCACCTGCTGCACCAGAGCGGTGGCGCGGGCCAGATCGGGAAGATCGACCGCGAGATAGATGGGATTGGACATGATGGAAAACGGGCCCCTGTTATGATCCTTCAGACCGACCGCAATACCGGTTCAGGCTCGGCATGGTCTGCAAATTCCGTGGCTGGCGACGGTGCCGGTGCTGCCACAGGTGTCGCTGCCGTGCGCGCCTGGTTCGCCTCCAGCGTTGCCAGCCTGCGCTTCAGCCGCCACATCGCGGTGCGATGATAGGCCCATGTGGGCAGTACACCTGCCAGGAACGTGAGCAGCAGCAGCACCGGCAGCTTGGTCACCAGCTCCAGCCCGCCCCACAGGTCCACCGTCACCGCCTGCCAGTTGTTATAGGCGAACACGACAAACACCACCGCGATCATGATGAGCACAAGTGTCTTCAGAAACTGCATGACCGCCCAGTCTCCCTCAAGCGCATTCTCCCTCAAGCCAGCCCGCGTCCCGGCGGTCGATGGCAAGCATAGGAGGATAATTGCGGCTTGGCCAGTCCGCTGTCCCAGCGGACAATGGCCCGGTCAGTCGGTGCGGATCAGCCGGATGTCGATCTCGCGATCGATATAGCGCCATTCCTCGGTGATGCGCAGCCGCGCGAGCAGATCGTCGAACTCGCCTTCCAGCTCGGGTTCGAACTCGAACCAGGTGAGGAAGTCGAACGGTTCGCCAAGGTCGCGGCAGTGATGCAGGCGGCGCGCGATGCCGGGCAGATAGCCGAGGCCAATCGGCGTATGGCCCGAGCGTTCATAGACCGCGCGGCGCTCGTCCTGCGCCATCGCCCACCATGCTGGCGATTTGCGGATCGGGATCAGCGCGGCCATCCGCGCTTCGCTGCGTCCCAACGGGGCGGAGCGCGCATCGAGACGCTGGCGTTCGGAGGCCGTGGTATAGCGCAGGTTCGAGGTGAAGCCGGTCAGCGTCCACAGCGGCGTGTCCACGGGACTGCCGGTGCCGATGCGCGCGGCAACCGGCAGGTCCTCGCCGGTCCGGGTCGTTTGACGCACCACCCGCCATTCGCCCCGCGAACCGGCATGAACGGCCACTGTCAGTGGCGCGCTCACACCATAAGACACTGCACGGACCATCGACGAACCTCCTGACGCCGGGCGCGCAGCCCGGCCATCGCGGTTCGTCCGATGCCGTGGGGGCGTTACGCCCCTCGATGTTCAGCCGAAAACGCGTGCGAAGATCGTGTCGACATGCTTGAAGTGATAATCGAGGTTGAACTTCTCCTCGATCTCTTCCGGCGACAGCGCCGCGGTGACCTCTGCATCGCCCTTGAGCAGGTCGAGCAGCGACAGCGCGCCGTCCGCTTCCCACACCTTCATCGCGTTGCGCTGGACCAGGCGATAGGCGTCCTCGCGGCTCACGCCCGCCTGGGTCAGCGCCAGCAGCACGCGCTGCGAGTGGACAAGCCCGCCCATCTTGTCGAGATTCTTCTGCATCCGTTCAGGATAGACGAGCAGTTTGTCGACCACGCCGGTGAGCCGCGCCAGCGCGAAGTCGAGCGTGATCGTGGCATCGGGGCCGATATAGCGCTCGACCGAGCTGTGCGAGATATCGCGCTCGTGCCACAAGGCGACATTTTCCATCGCCGGGATGGTCGCGCTGCGCACCATGCGCGCAAGGCCGGTCAGGTTCTCGGTCAGTACCGGATTGCGCTTGTGCGGCATGGCCGACGAACCCTTCTGGCCGGGCGAGAAATATTCCTCGGCCTCGAGCACCTCGGTGCGCTGCAAATGGCGGATTTCGGTCGCCAGCCGCTCGATCGACGAGGCGATGACGCCCAGGGTCGCGAAATACATCGCATGACGGTCGCGCGGGATGACCTGGGTCGAGACGGGCTCGAGCGCCAGGCCCAGCTTCTTGGCGACATGCGCCTCGACGCGCGGGTCGATATTGGCGAAGGTGCCGATCGCGCCCGAAATCGCGCAGGTCGCGATTTCCGCGCGCGCGGCCTTGAGGCGAGCGCGGCAGCGGTCGAATTCGGCATAGGCCTGGGCGAGCTTGAGCCCGAAGGTGGTCGGCTCACCATGAATGCCGTGGCTACGGCCGATGGTCGGCGTGTACTTGTGCTCCATCGCGCGGCGCTCGATCGCTTCGAGCAGCGCGTCCATGTCGGCGAGCAGGATGTCGGTGGCGCGCGCGAGCTGGACGGCAAGGCAGGTGTCGAGCACGTCCGAGCTGGTCATGCCCTGGTGCATGAAGCGCGCCTCGTCGCCGACCTGCTCCGCCACCCAGGTCAGGAACGCGATGACGTCGTGCTTGGTCACCGCCTCGATCGCGTCGATCGCGGCGACATCGATCGCCGGGTTGGTCGCCCACCAGGCCCAGAGCGCCTTGGCGGCGGACTTGGGCACCACGCCGATTTCGGCGAGCGCGTCGGTGGCGTGCGCCTCGATCTCGAACCAGATGCGAAACTTGGCTTCCGGCTCCCAGATGGCAGTCATTTGCGGGCGGGCATAACGGGGGACCATAAGCTGTCCTTGCGGCAAGAGGCGAGATCGGGCCGCGCACAGGCGACCCCGGCGAGTCCGCCGCGCAGCTAGCAGCTAGCCGCCGGGGGTTCAACCGGCGGCGTCTCCGCATTGGCGCCCGCCGCACGAAAATGCTGGATGACACTCATGGCTTTCGGGCATGGGGGAAAGCACGATTCCCCCCGATTTGACGCAGAGGCCCCCATGGTCATCGATACCGTAACCACCGAAAGCCGCGCCGAGACCGTCCGGCTGCTCACCGAGATCGAGCAGCGGCTGCGCTGGCTCTCCTCGTGGATGATCCACAATGCCAACAACATCCGCGAAAAGCGCGACGGGCTCAAGGTCGGCGGGCACCAGGCCAGCTGCGCCTCGATGACCGCGATCATGGCTGCGCTCTATTTCCACGCGTTGCGCCCGCAGGACAAGGTGGCGGTGAAGCCGCATGCCGGACCCGTGCTGCACGCGATCCATTATCTGCTCGACGAACAGACGCGCGAGAAGATGGAGCGGTTTCGCGGGCTCGGCGGGGTGCAGAGCTATCCTTCGCGCACCAAGGACAGCATCCCGGTCGATTTCTCCACCGGATCGGTGGGCCTGGGCGTCGCGATCACCGCGTTTTCGTCGCTGGTGCAGGATTATCTGATCGCGCACGGCCAGCTGCGCGAGGAGCAGGCGGGGCGGATGATCGCGCTGATGGGCGATGCCGAGCTCGACGAGGGCAATATCTACGAATGCCTGATCGAGGGCTACAAGCACGACCTGCGCAATTGCTGGTGGATCGTCGACTATAACCGCCAGTCACTCGATGCCACCACGGCGGACCGCATGTTCCGCCGCTTCGACGACATATTCGAGACCTGCGGCTGGCGCGTCGTGACCTTGAAGCACGGCAAGCTGCAGCGCGCGGCGTTCCAGCGCCCCGGCGGCAAGGCGCTGGAGGACTGGATCGAGACCTGTCCCAATGCCGATTTTGCGGCACTCACCTATCTGGGCGGCGCGGCCTGGCGCGAGCGGCTGATGCACGATATCGGCAGGAAGCGCGGCGTGGCCGAACTGCTCGGCTCGTTCGACGATGCGGGGCTGGCGCAGCTGATGACCAATCTGGGCGGCCACTGCATCGAGACTTTGCTCGACGCGTTCGACAGCATGGATGACGAGCGCCCGACGCTGCTGATCGCCTATACCGTCAAGGGCTATGGCCTTCCGCTCGCCGGGCACAAGGACAACCATTCGGGCATGATGAACGGCGCGCAGATCGAGGGCTTCCGCGAAGCCCTCGGTATAGCGCCGGGCGAGGAATGGGGCAAATGGTCGGGGCTGGGCGACAATCTCGCCAGCGCGCTGCAGGCCTTCGTTGCCGATAGCCCGATCGCGCGCAAACAGGCAGAGCATGCCGCGCCAGCGATCCCGCTGCCCGACCGGCTGCCGGTGCCCGAGGGCGCGGAGCAATCGACGCAAGGAGCGTTCGGCAAGATCCTTCACGATCTCGCCAAGTCGGACGCGCCGCTCGCCGACCGGCTGGTCACCACCGCGCCCGATGTGACGCAGACGACGAACCTCGGCGCGTTCGTCAACCAGCGCGGTCTGTTCCGCCGTCAGGAGCTGGCCGATGTGTTCCAGCGCGTGAAGATCCCCTCGGCGCAGAAATGGGCGGCGCACCAGGCGGGCCAGCATATCGAGCTCGGCATTGCCGAGAACAATTTCTTCCTCGCGCTCGCCGCCCTGGGCCTTTCGGCACCGCATTTCGGCACGCGGCTGATGCCGGTGGGCACGGTCTATGATCCGTTCATCGCGCGCGGGCTCGATGCGCTCAATTACGGTTGCTACCAGGATTCGCGATTCCTGCTGGTCGGCACGCCCTCGGGCATCACGCTGGCGGGCGAGGGCGGCGCACACCAGTCGATCAACACCCCGCTGATCGGCGTGGGCCAGCCGGGACTGGAAAGCTTCGAGCCCGCATTCGCCGACGAGGTCGCGCTGATGATGGGCTTCGCGTTCCGGCACATGCAGGCGCAGGACGGCGCGTCGGTCTATCTCAGGCTCACCACCCGCGTCATCGAACAGGTCGCCCGCGTGGACGACGCCTGGGAGGCGGATGCGCTTGCGGGAGCCTATTGGCTGCGCGAACCCGCGCCGGGGGCAGAGGCCGCGATCGCCTATTGCGGCGCGGTCGCACCCGAGGCGCTCGCCGCCTGGGAGGCGCTCAAGGACGACATTCCCGGCCTCGGCCTGCTTGCCGTCACCTCGCCCGATCGGCTGCACCGCGACTGGTCGGCGCAAAGGTCGGCGCGCTGGACCGGCAGCCCCGGTGGGCAGAGCCATGTTGCCCGCCTGCTCGGGCAACTGTCTCCGAGCGCAGGGCTGGTCACCGTGCTCGACGGCTCGCCCGCCGCGCTCTCCTGGCTCGGCGGCGTGCGCGGCCAGCGCGTCAGCCCCTTGGGCACCGACCGGTTCGGCCAGACCGGCGATCTGCCCGACCTGTACCGCACCTACCGCCTCGACCGCGAGGCGATCATCGATGCGATGGCGGAGCTGTTCGTCGGGCGCGATTGACCGCGCTTGCGCCCCTGACATAGACTGACCGCCACGAGCCCTGTCGGGCCGGGGGAGGAGCGCGGGAGCTTATGAGCCTGCCGTCGGCGGCATTGATCGGGCTTGCGGTCATCCTGCTGCTGTTTGCGGTGGCGGCCTTTGTCGAGCGGCGCGCGGGCGAGGCGGAACGGCGGCCCTGGCTCAGACAACTCGCCTATACGCTGGCGCTCGGCGTCTATTGCTCGAGCTGGACCTTTTATGGCGCGGTCGGTTCGATCGTGCGCGATGGCTGGTTCTACCTGCCGATCTATCTCGCGCCGATCTGCCTGTTGCTGTTCGCCCCGCGCTTCCTCAGGCGGCTGACCCAGGCCGTGGCGGAAGAGCAGGCGACCACCGTTTCCGATTTCATCGCCGCGCGCTTCGGGCACGACAATGGCGTCGCGCGGCTGGTGACCCTGATCGCGCTGGTCGGCACCATCCCCTATGTCGCGCTGCAATTCCGCTCGATCGGCGGCGCGCTTTCGCTCGCCTCGGGCAGGCCGATGGCCGATGCGGCGATGATCGGCGCGGCGGTGCTGCTGGCGCTGTTCGCGATCCTGTTCGGCGCGCGCCGCTACGAGCTGGCCGGGCGCAGCGAGGGGCTGGTCTATGCGATCGGGCTCGAATCGGTGATCAAGATCATTGCGCTCACCGCGGTCGCGGCGGTGGCCGTGGTGTTGCTCGCCGGTGCAGATGCCGATGCCGTCGATCGCGGCACGACACTGATCGCGGAGAATTTCCGGCCCGAACGACTATCGGTCGAGTTCGCGGTGATCTTTCTCATTTCGCTGATGGCGATCGTCGCGCTGCCCCGACAATTCTATATGGGGCTGGTCGAGGCGCAGGATGCAGGGGCGCTGCACCGCGCGCGCTTCGGCCTGGCTACCTATCTGGCGGTGATGGCGATCATGGCGCTGCCGATCGCGCTCGCCGGGGCCAGCCTGGTGCAGGTG
>NZ_LSIS01000465.1:0-16056 GCF_001556365.1 Blastomonas sp. CCH1-A6
ACACCGTCGAATGGTTTGCCAGCCCCGCCGATATCGCGCGGCTGCTTGCCAAGCTCGAACGCGAGGGCGATCCCGTCACGCGGGCGATCCTGAAGATCAATCCGGGCATCGCCCCGGTCAATGCGAAGCGCTGGGACTATCTCGGCTACAAGGGCGGGTCGGAGCCGGGGATCATGGCGATGAGCTTCCTGCTCCGCTCGAAAACCGGCGAACGTTATGCGGTCAGCGCGCTGGTCAACAATCCGGCGGCGGACATCGACCAGCCGGGCTTCGTCACGCTGATGGCGCGGCTGCTCGATCAGCTTGCCGGACCGCCAGCCACTCGTCCCTGAGCAGCCCGAACAACAGCGTATCGCGCACCCCGATATGCGTCTCCCATTCGGCGCGCAGATGGCCCTCCAGCTGGAAGCCCAGTTTCTGCAACAGGCCGATGGAGAAACGGTTATCGGGATCGGTATCGGCGAACACGCGGCGCTGGCCTTCGGTCAGGAACAGCTGGTCGAGCACCATCCCGACCGCCTCGCGCGCGATCCCCTGCCCCCAGGCCGGGCGGGCGAGGATATAGCCGATCTCGCTGACATTGGCGCGGCGCTGGTGCGCGTTGACCCAGCCGAGCGCGACATCCTCGCCGGTGCGGGTGATCGCCCAGCTGCGCCAGCTCGCATCCTCGCCCGCGACCGGCTCCAGCATCGAGCGCGTCTCTTCCACCGAGCGGTGCGGCCCGAACGCCCACCAGGTCATCAACTCATCGTCGGACAGGATATCGAACAGCGCCTCGGCATCGCTGACGCGCACCTGTCGCAGCGTCAGCCGGTCGCTCTGCAGGACGGGAAGGCCGCTCATGCCGCGGTCAGCGCAGCGACCAGCGCCTTGACCTTCTTCTGCCGCCATTGCGGCGTCGGTGCGACCACCCAGAACGCGCGGCGCGATTCGCGGGTCTCGCCGAGCGCCACCAGCCGCCCTTCGGTCAGGTCTCGCTCGGCGAGCAGCCAGGGCACAGTCACGATACCGAAACCTGCAATCGCCGCGTCGAGCCCCAGCCCGGCATCGGCGACCTGCATCACGGTGGAATCGTCGGCCTCGTCCTCGCCTGTGCCGCGCTGGCAGCCGGGCCAATCGATCCGCCGGTTGCCATCATAGCCAGGCGCGGCGACGGTGACGAACTGCGCCGGGCCGATCTGCGCGCCTTCCAGCTCGGCAGGCCCATCGGCCAGCCGGATCGCGCAATCGAGATTGGCCTCAGTAAAATCGATATCGCTGTCGCCCGAAACCAGCGTGTAGCGGATTTCGGGATTGGCAGCGGCATAGCCGATCAGCCGATGGTGCAGCCATTTGGCGGCAAAGTCGCGCGGCACCGCGATGGTCAGGCGAAAGCTCGACTGGCCCTGCTGCATCGCGCGCACCGCCTCTTCGAACTGCAGGAAACCGCTGCGCAGCGCATCGAGCCCGGCGCCTGCCTCATCGGTCAGCTCGAGACCCTTGGGCGTGCGGCGAAAGAGCACGACGCCCAGCATTTCCTCGAGCGCGCGGATCTGCTGGCCGACCGCCGCCGGGGTCACCGCCAGCTCGTCGGCGGCGCGGGTAAAGCTCAGGTGCCGGGCTGCGGCGTCGAGCACGCGCAGGCCGTTGAGCGGAAGATGGGTACGCTTCATGGGAAACGGTGATTAATCGGCAACCGCCGGTGCGACCAGCGGAAAACGCGGGATCTCGACCGCGATCATCTGCCCGTCGTCGCGCAGCATGCGGTACACGCCTTCCATCCGCCCCGTCGGCGTGTTGAGCGGACAGCCCGAGACATAGTCATGCGCCTTGCCAGGCTGGATCACCGGCTGTTCGCCGACCACGCCCTCGCCATCGACCTGATGCACGCCGCCGCGACCATCGGTGATCACCCAGTGGCGCGTGAGCAGTTGCACGGCCTGATCCGAATGGTTCTCGATGCGGATGTGATAGGACCAGAACCAGCGGGCGTTGTCCGCGCGCGAGCGATCCGGCAGAAAGCTCACCGCCACCCGCACCGTGATGCCCTGGGTGGTGGCCGAATGGCCGAAGAACCTGTCCATGCTGTCCGAAATGCCGTCCATGCCGCCAATATGCCTCTTTCAGCGCCGCCGCGAAAGGGGCACTGGGGAATATTTCGCCCGTGGGGCTGCTGACGGTTACTTGCCGCTCTCCTTCCTGAGATAGGCAATCACATCGGCGCGCTGCTGCGCATTCATCAGGCGGAAGGGCATCTTGGCCCCGGGGACAAAGCCTTGCGGGTTGGCGAGCCACTTGTCGAGCCTGGCCGCGTCCCAGGCAAAGCCTGCTTTCTTGAGCGCGGGAGAATAGTCGAAACCGGGCGCGCTGCCAGCCTTGCGACCGAACACGCCGCGATGCGCCGGGCCGACGCCATTGGCATCGAGCGCATGGCATCCGGTGCAGTTGGTCTGATAGACCTTGGCCCCGCGTGCCGCATCGCCGGTCTGTGGCGCCGTCTGCGCGCCTGCGGCCACCGTCGTCAGGACGAGCGCCGCCGTCCCCAGCGCCGCCATGCGCAAAATCCGATTGTCGATCAATGCCATCTCCACCTGCTGCTGCAACGGAGGCGCGATATGGGGGCGATGGCCGGCATTACCAGCCGCAACGAACGCGATTGCAGGCTTATTCGGCGGGTGCCACCACGGGATCGACCTTCGCGCGCCTGCCGGTCAGCCAGCCGATCGCGCGGGGCACCGGGCCGTGGCGTTCCATCCACGCAGCATAGGCGGCATAATCGGGATCGGCCATCAGGTGCCGCTCCTCGGTCCGCGCGCGCCAGTAATAGACGCCCGACACCGCGGCGAGCAGCACGGTGTTGCGCAGCCCATCCTGCCACGACCCGCTGGTGACCAGGAATGGCAGGGTGGAAAACCACCAGAAGGCGTTCTTCGACAGATAGGCCGGGTGCTTGGTCCAGCGATACGGCCCGTGCGTCAGGATGCCGCGATGGGTGAGGTTGGAAAAGCGGATGCCGAACGCGACCGTTGCCCAGGCATAGACACCGGTGAGAAACACCAGCCAGACACCCCAGATGGCGAGCAGGGTCGTGTGCCCTTCGAACCAATAAGCCCAGTCGGCCGTCGCGACGTGATAGTTGAGCGGACCGTTATCGCCCATCATGATGAACGGCGGATAGCAGATCAGCGCCGCGGCCCAGCCGGCCATAAAGGGATTGGCGGTGCGGATGTGCGAATCGAGCGGCTTGAAGGTCAGCACATAGCCGACGGTCGCGAACTGCACGTCGACCAGGAACATCGCGATGATCAGCCAATTGGCGATCCAGACTGGGTTGGTGGCGATCTCGGCGACATTGGCGTTGACGATATCGGCATAGCCGCCCGGCACGATCGAGAGCATGAAGGCGAGGAAAAAGCCCTTCACCGCCCAGGCGCGCAAGTGATGCCAAATCTGTTCGCGGTCCCAGCCGGGCTGGCCGGAGATCATCGCGCCGAAATGCCACGCGCCGTCGCGCGGTTCCTTCAGATAGCGGTCGATCCAGATGACATAGGGGATGGAAAGGAAGAACAGGAAGGGCGAGGCGTAGATGAACACCGCCATCGAGAACTGGTAATTGCCCGTCCAGTACCAGCGCGCGGTCGCATAGATCGCCGCGATCAGCGACCAGGTTAGCCACAGTCCGGTCAGCTTGATGGTGCTGATGTCGAGCACATCCTTCACGGCGCGCGGATGGCTCCAGTCGATGCCGGTGCTCGGGCGCAGATGGACCTTGTCGACAACGATCGACCAGATCACCATCGGCACCCCGGTAGCCACGCAGCAGACCAGCGCCGCGCTCGGCCCATCCCAGCCGAAATGGCGCGCCAGCGCAATCCAGCCCAGAAGTCCGACCAGTCCGATCAGGCCCGCGCCATGGCTCACCGCGCTGGGCGGACAGGGGTCGGACAAGGCGGACGCAGCTTGGGTCATGTCGCGCGCCTTTTAACCGATATTGGTAAGGATTCGATGAAGGAAATGCTGCGGTTCCAAGCCGGAATTCGCCGAACCGAGACAAATGCCGCTCGACTTGGAACCACGATCATGGCCTAATCGTCATCCCGGCGCGGGGCTGTTGCCATCAAGGGACGCGCCGGGAAAACAGGGTTGCAAAGGGTCGTATCATGCATCTGGGGCGTTTGCGGGCGCGCGGTCTCGCTTGGGGAGCAATGGGTTTCATCGCCACAGGGCTGGGCGCGCAGGTGGCCAGGGCCGAGACCATCCACGGCACCTGGGAAAACCCGACCGGCGATGTGCGTGTAGTTACCCAGCCGTGCGGCGAGAATCTGTGCGGCAAGGTCAGCTGGGCCAGCGATCTCGCCAAGAAGGACGCCGCTGCGGGCGGCACGCCCAATCTCGTCGGCACCAGCCTGCTACGCGATTATCGGCTGACCAAGCCGGGACACTGGAAGGGCAATGTCTTCGTGCCCGATCTGGGCGGCACCTATTATTCGACGATCAAGCTGCTCGATGCCGGGCGGATCAAGATCAGCGGCTGCATATTGGGCGGCTTACTGTGCAAGTCTCAGATCTGGAAGAAGGTCTGACGGATCAATCGGGGCGTTGATCCACCTCGCGCGATGCGGGGTCGAAGCCGTGCATCCGCCAGTGGTATTGCAGCGCGATGACCGCGCCCTTGGCCGGTTGCAGCATGACAATCGTCAGCAGCAGCGCGCCCAGCACCGCGATCAGCGCCAGCCACCCCATCGGCAGCAGCTCGCGGCTGCCGGCTGCAATCAGCACCGGGGCGAGCAGATGCCCGCTGATGAAGATCGCGATATAGGCGGGAAAGTCATCGGCCTGGTGCAGCGTCCAGTCCTGCCCACAGCACGCGCAGCGCGCGACGGGCTTCAGATAGCGGGCGAACAGCGGCTTGTGGTCGCAGCGCGGGCAATGGTTGCGCATCCCCCGCAGCGCGGCAACGAGGGCGCTCGGTTCCTCGATGGCCTTCTCGATCGCGCGGGGTGCGGAATTGGGCATGGCGTTCGTCCTCGGCCGGCCTCGATGCCGACAAGACGAGCGTTACGCCCCTGAGCCCACAAATGATAGCGGCTTGCGGCCATTGATTGACGGCCGAGCCTCCCCATCATGAAAGGCTCGCAAAACAGGGGCCTCCAATGACCATCCTCATCCCGATCCTGGGCGATCAGCTCAGCCTTTCCCTCTCGGCGCTGCGCGGCGTCGAGCAGAAACGGGCGGTGCTGCTGATGATGGAGGTGGAAGAGGAGACGACCTATGTCCGCCACCACAAGGCCAAGATCGCCTTCATTCTCTCGGCGATGCGCCACCATGCCGAAGCGCTGCGCACGGCGGGCTGGACGGTGGATTATGTGAAGCTGGACGACCCCGACAATGCAGGCTCGTTTACCGGAGAGCTGGCGCGCGCGATCGAGCGCCACGCCCCTGACCGCATCATCGCAACGCTGCCCGGCGAATGGCGGGTGCGAGCGGCGATGGAAGAATGGGCGGATCGGTTCGACGTACCCGTCGAGCTGCGCGAGGACGACCGGTTCGTCTGCACGCACGAGGAATTCGACGCCTGGGCCGAGGGGCGCAAGCAGCTGCGCATGGAGTTCTTCTACCGCGAAATGCGCCGCAAGACCGGGCTGCTGCTCGATGACGAAGGCAAGCCCGAGGGCGGCGAATGGAATTACGACAGCGAGAACCGCAAGCCGCCACCGAACGAGCCGCTGCTGATCCCGCAGCCGCTCAAGTTCAAGCCCGACGAGATCACCCGCGCGGTGCTCGATCTCGTGGCCAAGCGTTTCGGTAACCATCCCGGCAGTCTCGACCATTTCGCCTTCGCCACCACAGCCGAGGACGCGGCGAAGCAGCAGGCGCATTTCATCCGCCATGCTCTGGCGAAGTTCGGCGACTATCAGGACGCGATGCTGACCGACCAGCCGTTCCTGTGGCACTCGATCCTCTCGCCCTATCTCAATTGCGGGCTGCTCGATCCGCTCGATCTGTGCCGCGCGGTCGAAAAGGCGTATCGCGACGGCAAGGCCCCGCTCAACGCGACCGAGGGCTTCATCCGCCAGATCATTGGCTGGCGCGAATATGTGCGCGGCATCTACTGGCGCGAGGGGCCGGATTATGCACAGCGCAACGCCCTGAATGCCAGCCGCCCCCTGCCCGGCTTCTATTATGACGGTCAGACCGACATGCACTGTCTGAAACAGGCGATCGGCCAGACGATGGACCATGGCTATGCGCACCATATCCAGCGGCTGATGATCACCGGCAATTTCGCGCTGATCGCCGGCATCGATCCGCACGCGGTGCATCTATGGTATCTGGAAGTGTACGCGGACGCCTATGAATGGGTCGAGCTGCCCAACACGCTGGGAATGAGCCAGTTTGCCGATGGCGGGCTGCTCGCCAGCAAGCCCTATGCGTCGAGCGGCAATTACATCCATTCGATGTCCGATTACTGCCAGCATTGCCGCTATGACGTGAAAGCCAAGACGGGGGCAAAAGCCTGTCCGTTCAACCTGCTCTACTGGGATTTTCTCGACCGCAACGAGGACGTGCTGGGCAAGAACCAGCGACTCGCGATGCCCTATCGCAACTGGGCGAAGCGGGCGGACAAGGACAAGCAGGCGATCCGCGCCGATGCAGGGCGCTTTCTCGATTCGCTCACCAGATGAACGAGCTGATCGCAACAAAGAATGCGGTAAAGCTCAGGAAGAAAAGGCGGATTTCCTCGTTGCGTTGCGCGCGCTTGCGCTTGGCCAGCACCTCTGGTTCGTCGACCGGGGTCGCTGCGAGGACGCGGGGCGACAGCGCCGAGCGGAAGCTGTGGGGCTGAGCCGGGGTGCGAAGGAATTGAAGCCGCTGCATACCTGAGGAGTTAATGCATTTTTAACCATTGCCCATGGCAATTGATGGTTAACGCAATCGCTGTGCCGAAAGCGGACACCGGTTCGCCGCACCCGCTTTACGTTTACGTCAACTCTGCTGCGCAAAATCCGGTTGGAGCGCGGGCCAAGCTGCGCTAGACCTAGCACCATGAAGCACGAAACCATCCGCAAGGCCGAAACCATCCCGTTCACCTGGGACGACCCCTTTCTGCTCGACGAGCAGCTGACCGAAGAGGAGCGGCTGATCCAGCAAAGCGCGCGCGGTTTTGCGCAGGACGTGCTGCAACCGCGTGTCATCGACGCGTTTCGCGAAGAGATCGACGCGCCCGAACTGTTCCCGATGATGGGCGAAGCTGGCCTGCTCGGCGCAACCATATCGGAAGAATTCGGCGGCGCGGAGGCGAGCTATGTCGCCTATGGCCTGATCGCACGCGAGGTCGAACGGGTCGACAGCGGCTACCGGTCGATGATGTCGGTACAGAGCTCGCTCGTCATCCACCCGATCAACACCTATGGCAGCGACGAACAGCGCCGCAAGTATCTGCCCGGCCTCACCGCCGGCACGCTGATTGGCTGTTTCGGCCTGACCGAACCCGATGCGGGATCGGACCCGGCGGGCATGAAGACGCGGGCGAAAAAGGTCGATGGCGGCTATCTGATCTCGGGCGCGAAAACCTGGATCTCGAACAGCCCGTTTGCCGATGTGTTCGTGATCTGGGCCAAGTCCGACGCGCATGGCGGCGCGATCCGCGGATTCATTTTGGAAAAGGGCATGAAGGGCCTCAACGCCCCCAAGATCAAGGGCAAGCTCAGTTTGCGCGCGTCCACCACCGGCATGATCCAGATGGACGAGGTCGAAGTCGGCGAAGACGCGCTGCTGCCGAATGTCGAGGGGCTCAAGGGTCCGTTCGGCTGCCTCAACCGCGCGCGCTACGGCATCAGCTGGGGCGCGATGGGCGCGGCGGAATTCTGCTGGCACGCCGCGCGGCAATATGGTCTCGACCGCGTACAGTTCGGCAAGCCGCTCGCCGCGACGCAGCTGTTCCAGAAGAAGCTGGCCGACATGCAGACCGAGATTGCACTCGGCCTGCAGGCGAGCTTGCGCGTCGGACGGCTGATGGACGAGGGCCGGTTCGCGCCCGAGATGATCTCGATCGTCAAGCGCAACAATTGCGGCAAGGCGCTCGACATCGCCCGCATGGCGCGCGACATGCACGGCGGCAACGGCATCAGCGAAGAATATCAGGTGATGCGGCACATGGTGAACCTGGAAACGGTTAATACCTACGAGGGCGCGCATGATGTTCACGCGCTTATCCTGGGCCGCGCACAGACCGGAATTCAGGCGTTTTTCTGAACGACCATGATTCATCCCGTTGGTAACGGAGCATTAACCCGAACCATTTAGCTTTCGGCCTTGGCCAGGGAGCGGTGCAATCAGCGTTGATGGGCGGGTATATTCATGACTTCGGGTCCACCGGCCATGAGGGCTGGGGCGATCCTGACCTTGCCGACGCGGCAAGCAGCCGCATGGATCGGCCCGACACCTTGCGCCTGTTGCGCAGCCTTGATCGTGCGGGCATCGGCGTGTTCGAATGCGATCTCAGGACGGAAAGCCTGATCTGGACGCGCAGTCTTTACGACATATTCGGCGTCCCCCTTAAAGGCGATGTCCATCGCAGCGAGATCATAAAGCTCTACGATCCGGAGTCACGCGATGCGCTGGAGAGGGTGCGCTCGCGCGCGATCGAACGGTCGGGCAGCTTCGCGCTCGACGCTCGCATCACGCAGTCTGGCGGCGAGGAGCGCTGGATCCAGATCACGGCCCAGGTGGAATGCGTTGCCGGACGCCCCGTCAGACTGACCGGCACCAAGCAGGATATCACCCGCCAGCGCGCCGAGCAGGAGCGCCTGCGCGCCTCGGCCGAGACCGATTGCCTTACCGGCCTTGCCAATCGTGCGGTGTTCCAGACCCGCTTCTTGGATGCGAGCGTCGCGGCCCCCGTCTTCCGGCCGCTGGGCGCGCTGATCCTGTTCGATGTCGATGGCTTCAAGGCGATCAACGATCGCTACGGCCATCTGGCGGGCGACGCCTGTCTGGTGCAGTTCGGCAAGCGCCTTTCCCAGGCCTTTTTCGATTCCCTGATGGTGGCGCGAGTGGGTGGCGACGAATTTGCCGTACTGCTTCCCAGCAACCGCCACCTGCCACGGATCGCCCGGCGCGCGAAGGAAGCGATCAATCTGCTCAGGACGCCGATCGTCTGGAACGGACATCTGCTCGAAGTGAGCGCAAGCTACGGCATCGCGATCGCCGAAAACGCGATGGCCTATGATGCCGAAGCGATGTTCCTGCGCGCCGACCGGGCGCTGTATACTGCAAAGCGCGGGCGACCGAACGCTTAACTGCGCAGCCCTGCCAGTTCGTCGAGCTCGGCCATGATGTTGAGATTCTGCACCGCAGCCCCGCTCGCGCCCTTGCCCAGATTGTCGAGCATCGCGACCAGCCGCACCTGCGATCCATCGGCACTGGGTAGCACGTAAAGCGAGAGCCGGTCGGTGGCAGGATCATTCTCGCTCACGAGAAGCTCGCCCGGCACCGCATCGATCGGTGCGACGCTGACCAGCGGCTCGCCTGCATAATGGTCCACGAGCGCGGCGTGCAAGGTCCGCGCATCGGCAAAACCCAGCTCCGGATCGAGGAACAGCGGCACATCGACCAGCATGCCGCGGAAGGCGCGGACGACCGCGGGCGCAAAGATCGGCGCGCGGCTGAGCCCGGCATGCACCTGCATCTCGGGCAGATGCTTGTGCTCCAGCCCCAGCGCATAGGCGCGAAAGCCGATTTCCGGAGCATCGACCTGCATCCGCTGGATCAGATCCTTGCCGCCGCCCGAATAGCCGCTCACCGCGTTGACGATGAAGCCATGATCGGCGGGCAGCAGGTCCTCGGCGACCAGCGGCGCGACCAGCGCCAGGAAACCGGTCGGGTAGCAGCCAGGATTGCTCACCAGCCGGGCGCTGGCAATCGCCTCCCGCTGGCCCTTGCGTAGCTCGGCAAAGCCATAGGTCCAGCCATCGGCGACGCGGTGCGCGCTCGAGGCATCGATGAAGCGCGTGTCCGCCCCCTCGCCCAGCGCCACCGCCTCGCGTGCAGCGGCATCGGGCAGGCACAGGATGACGAAATCGGCGTCCTGGATGGCAGCGGCGCGCGCGGACACGCTCTTGCGATCGGCGTCGGAGAGCGTGATCAGGCGGAATTCGTCGCGCCCCGCCATGCGCTCGGCAATCTCCAGGCCGGTGGTTCCGGCCGCGCCATCGATGAAAAGCTTGAGCATCAGCCGATCCTCTTGCGCGCCAGAACCGGCTGCGGCGTGGTTTCGGGGAAGCGGGCGATCACATCGGCCAGCGGCTCTGCCACCACCTGCATCCAGAAGGCATTGGCGTGCACCAGCGTCTCTGCATCCGCCATCATCCCGACATGGCCGGGAAAGAAGACCAGATCGCCGCGCGTCAGCGGCTCGTCATCGCCCAGCGCGCGGCCGAGCGCCGCCATCTGCTGGTCGCTGTCGCGCGGGGCGGCATGGCCTGCGAGCATCAGCACCAGCTGCACCAGCCCCGAACAGTCGAGCGCATCACCGCCGCGCCCGCCCCAGAGATAGGGCGCGCCGATCAGCTGCTGCGCGCGATCGACCGGATCGCAGGTCAGCGCATCGAGGCCGATCGCATGGCGCGCCGACATCCAGCCGGCTTCGACCTGCAGGAACTTCCCGCACTCGCTGGCGCCGTGCACTGCGACCCGCGCGCCCATCGGCAGGCTCGCCACCAGCGGCGTCTTGATCGACGGTTCGGCAAACACGAGCGCGCTGCGGACATGCACGACATGGGTCGGCTCGGCGGCATCGCGGGTCAACGCGTCGAGCCGGACATAGCCGCAATAGCCGTCGTGAACGGCATAGCCCCACCCCCAGTCGCCCGCGCTGTCGAGCAGGGCGAAGCCTTCGCCCGGCTGCAACTGGCTGACCGCCTCGGCATCGGCGCTGCCCGCCTTGCGCAGCATCGCTGCGGCATGGCTCACGCGATGGAGCTGCGGCGCGACATAATGCGGCGCGAAGAACTTTCCGGCGAGCGCGATATCGGCCAGATCGCCGCGGATGGCCGTGACGCGCGGGTCGTAATCGGCGACCGGACCGCTCAGCACGAAGCACTGCTGCCCCGCTGCGGGGGCGTCAGAGCTGTCCTGCAGCGCCGATCCGGCATCCACCGGCGATACTTCCGCCGCAGAACGTGTCGAATGTGTCAATTACCCCAGTCCCTCAAGCCATACCGCGTCATGATGATCTGCCCCTGCCGGTGCCGGGCACCGCGCAGCCGGGGCTGATAGCCCAGTTGCCGGCATTTGTCCAAGCCCCGTCATTGCGGGGCAGGTTTCGCGTCATAGCGGCTGCGCAGATAGTGCCAGCTGGCGCGCAGCCCCATCGCCTCGCCGCCCTTGGGTTGGCCGGGGCGCGGGGTCGGGCGCCAGGCATAGGTGTCGAAATGCGCCCAGGCGAGACCCTCGCCGACAAAGCGCTGGAGGAACAGGGCCGCCGTAATCGACCCGGCAAAGGACCCGCCCGTGTTGCCGATATCGGCAATGTCGCTGGCATACATGTCCTCGTATCCCGGCCAGAGCGGCAGCCTCCAGCACGGGTCTCCCACCGCCGTGCCGCTGGACAGCAGTCCTTCGGCGAGCGGATCGCTGTTCGAGAACAGCGCAGGCAGGTCCGGCCCCACCGCGACGCGGGCAGCGCCAGTCAATGTCGCGAAATCGAGGATCAGGTCGGGCGTCGCCTCGCTCGCCTTGGCGAGGCAATCGCCCAGCACCAGCCGGCCTTCGGCATCGGTATTGCCGATCTCGACGGTGATGCCCTTGCGGCTCTTCAGCACGTCGCCGGGACGGAAGGCATTGCCCGCAATCGCGTTCTCGACTGCGCCGACCAGCATGTGCAGCCGCACCGGCAGCTTCATCCGCATGATCAGCTGCGCCAGCGCCAGCGCGTGCGCCGCGCCGCCCATGTCCTTCTTCATCAGCAGCATGCCCGAGGCCGGCTTGATGTCGAGCCCGCCGCTGTCGAAGCATACGCCCTTGCCGACGATCGCCACCCTGGGGTGATCGTCGCGGCCCCAGTGCAGCTCGATGAGCCGCGGGGCATGGCTGCGCGCCGCCGCACGCCCGACCGCATGGATCATCGGATAATGGGTTTCCAGCGCATCGCCGCGAGTCACGTCGAGCAGCGCGCCAAAGGTGCGGGCCAGCGTGGCGGCGGCCTCTTCGAGCGCAGCGGGGCCCATGTCCTCGGCAGGGGTGTTCACCAGATCGCGCACCCAGGCGGTCGCCTCGGCCTCCGCCAGCGCCGCATCTCGGCGCGCCGGATCGTTGGTCAGCAGCACGCGCGGCCCCTGCGGGCTGTCTTCCGGCTTCTTGTAGGCCGTGAACCGGTGCTGCGCGAGCGCCCAGCCGATCAGCGCATCGCCGGGCCGCACATTCCCTGTGAGACGATAATGCCCCGCGGCGAGCACTTCTGCGACCTTGGCGAGACACCATGGCCGCAGATTTGCGGCATCGGCCACGCCCAGCACCACCGCCCAGTCATCGGCGGAGTCGCCCGGAACCACGACCAGCTCGTGCGGACGCGCCGCAAAGCGCATGGCGGACAGGTGGTTGCGGATGCGCGGCGGCGCGGCGCTCAGCCAGTCGGCCAGCCCCGCCTTGTCGACAAGATGGATGCTGCGCGCGCTCTGGCCAAGGTCCGGCTGGACGAGGGAGGACAAATCAATCATTGTCAGGTCTTACAGCAATTTTACGCGCAACTGCGAGAGAGAATCATGATCGTTCGAAAACCTGGCTCTCTGGCGCTCGCCGCGCTGGCCGCATTGATGCTGCCCGCGATGGCCGCCTGTGGCCAGGATGCGCCGGTGACCGAAAAGGCCAAGCCCGCCACATCAAAGGACAGTCAAGCGGCGGCCAAGCCGGTTGCGTTCGAGCGTGAGACCGAAAAGTTCACGTACAGCTATGCTTATCCCGCTGAAGCCGCGGCGATTCCTGCGCTGGCCAAGCTGCTCGAGGAAGACCGTGTGCAGGGCCTGGCCGAGCTGGAAAGCGAAGCGGAGGAGGCGGAGAAGGACGCCAAGGCCAACGACTATCCCTATAACCCGCACATGCAGGGGACGAGCTGGTCCACCACCGGCAACACGCCGCCGCTGCTCGCGATGCTGGGCGAAATCAGCAGCTATTCGGGCGGGGCGCATGGCAATACCGGTTATGAGGTGCTGCTATGGGACAAGGCAGCAGGCAAGAGGCTCAAGCCCGAAGCGCTGTTCACCGACATGAACGCGGCGCTCGATCCGATGCGCACGCTCTATTGCGACGGACTGAAGGCGGAGAGGCAGGTGCGGCGCGGCGAGTATATGTCGGCCGATCCCGAGGACATGTTCAACGTCTGCCCGCCCTTCAGCGACCTCGTCATCATACCGTCCGCTGTCGGACAGGACAGGTTCGACCGCATCCTGTTCGTTGCGGCGCCCTATGTGGCAGGTCCCTATGCCGAAGGCGTGTACGAGATCAGCGTCCCGGTAACCCGGCAGACGATCGCCAGCATCAAGCCCGAATATCGGGCGGCGTTCAGCGCGGCGGAATGAGCCCTATTCCGCCGCGATCGCGGTGGGTTCTTCCACTTGTACCGCCGCCTTGCGGAAGGCGAGCACGCCATCGTCCACCGCCTCTTCGCGCAGCACCTTGCGGTCGAACAGATAATCCTGGTTGAGCCGCCAGGGCATGCGGTCGCCCTGCTTGGGCAGGATATCGAGCGCGCGCTGGACATAGCCCGACGAGAAATCGAAGATCTGCTCCTCGTTCACCGCCCCATCGCTGCCCAGCACCGGCACTGCGATGTCGCTGTTGGTGGCCTGCATATGATTGAGCGTGCGGCAGACGAAATCGGCGACGATATCGACCTTGAGCGTCCACGAGGCGTTCAGATAGCCGAACACGATCGCCATGTTCGGTACGTCGCTGAACATGCAGCCCTTGTAGTAGAAATGCTGGGTGAAATCGAGCGGCTGACCATCGACCGAGAAGTCGACCTTGCCCGCCATCGCGAGCTTGAGGCCGGTCGCGGTGACGATCACGTCCGCATCGAGATGCTTGCCCGACTTGAGCTGGATGCCGGTGGGGGTGAAATGGTCGATATGGTCGGTGACGATATCCGCCTTGCCGTCGCGGATCGCCTTGAACATGTCGCCATCGGGCACCAGGCACAGGCGCTGTTCCCAGGGGCCGTAGGGCGGCTGGAAATCGGGCTCGTGCATCTTGCTGCCCATGATCTTGCGGATGCGCTTGAGCAGATAGTCGCCGACCTTCTTGGGGTCCTTGCGCGCGCGGTTGAACGAGATCTGCTGCATCCGCACGTTCTTGAAGCGGATGATCCGGTACGCCCATTCGTCGGGCATGATCGCGCGCAGGCTGTTCGCCAGCCAGTCCTTGGCCGGGCGGCTCCAGTACCAGGTCGGCGTGCGCTGGAGCATCGTTACATGCTTCGCCCGGTCGGTCATCGACGGAACGATCGTCACCGCCGTCGCACCCGATCCGATCACGACGACGCGCTTGCCCGAATAGTCGAAGCCCTTGGGCCAGAATTGCGGATGGATGATCTGCCCGCCAAAGCTCTCGCGCCCGGCGAATTCGGGGTCATAGCCCTGGTCGTAATCGTAATAGCCGGTGCCCATGAACAGATAGCTGCAGGTCAGGTGCTGCACGCCTTCCCCCTCGACCTCGGCGGCGATCGTCCAGCGGGCCTCGCTGCTCGACCAGCTCGCCGAAAGCACCTTGTGGCCGAGCCGGATGTAATCGTTCAGCCCGCGCTCGTCCTTGATGCGCTTCAGATAACTCAGGATCGACGGACCATCGGCAATCGCTTTCTGCTCGCGCCACGGCTCGAACTCGAAACCCAGCGTGTGCATGTCGCTGTCCGAGCGGATGCCGGGATATTGAAACAGGTTCCAGGTGCCGCCGATATCGCTGCGCCGCTCGAGAATCGCGAAGGTCCTGCCGGGACATTTTTCCTTGAGGTGCACCGCCATGCCGATGCCGGAAATCCCGGCGCCGATGATCAGCACATCGACATGCGACGCGGCTTTGAGGTCAGACGGCTTTTCATGCTTCATGGCGGGACTCTCCAGTCATGAGGCCGCTGTTGCGGCTCTATCGATCGAAAGGTTGCTTACATCGTTGTGAATTGCAACCCATATCGGACCGCCCCGGCCATATTTTGCGCTCAGACGAGACGCCAGGCCCCGTCGATCCGCGCGATTACGCCACCCTGCCCGCGTTCGCGCAGCGCCTCGGGCAGCAGCGCTTGCGGAAGGTCCTGATAGGCGACCGGGCGCAGGAATCGGTCGATCGCCAGCGTGCCCACCGAGGTCGTGCGCCCGTCCGAGGTCGCAGGGTAAGGCCCACCATGGTTGATCGCATGCCCGACCTCGACTCCGGTCGGCCAGCCATTGGCGAGGATGCGCCCGACCTTGCGTTCGAGCACCGGCAGCAGCGAGCGGGCATCGTCGGTATCGGCCTCGTCCATGTGCAGCGTCGCGGTGAGCTGCCCTTCCAGACCGTGCAGCACCGCGAGCAGTTCCTCCCGGTCGGCGCAGCGCACGACGATCGACGAAGTGCCGAACACCTCGTGCTGCAATTCCGCCTTGGCGAGCCAGTCCTTCGCCGCGACGCTGAACAATGCGGTGCGGCCTTCGTGCGGGCCGGTCGGGTGAACGCCGCGCGCGATCGTCTGCACCTCGGGCGTGGCGGCGAGCGCGGCGCTGCCCTTTTCATAGGCCGAGTGGATTCCGGCGGTGAGCATGGTCTGCGGCACCTGCGCCTCGACCAATGCGCCCGCCTCGGTGAGGAACGCGTCGAGCGCCGCGCCTTCCAGCGCGAGCGCCAGCCCAGGATTGGTGCAGAACTGGCCCGATCCCAAAGTGAGCGATCCGACATAGCCCGCCGCGAGCGCCTTGCCCCTGCTTGCCAGCGCGTGCGGCAGCAGAATGACCGGGTTGATCGCCGACATTTCGGCATAGACCGGGATCGGCTGCGGACGCGCGGCGGCGATCTTCATCAGCGCCTCGCCGCCGCTGCGCGATCCGGTAA
>NZ_LSIS01000466.1:0-35720 GCF_001556365.1 Blastomonas sp. CCH1-A6
CGCCGGCCCCGCCTCGCGGTTTTCGCGCGCGTCGTAATAGCGCAGGGGAATGTCGCCTTTCGGCCCAGGGCAGGTCAGGTCGCGGATGATGGCGAGCGGCGTGGGATCGGCATCGCCCATGAACCGCATCATGCGATAGGCTTCGCGCGCGTCGGCAGGGGCCATCTCGTTCATCGGCGGCGCGCCTGCCGCCGACATCATGGCCAGCATCATCGCCACATCCGGGCGGACAAAGGGCGCATCTGCATTCGTGGTTTCGCGCTCGATCTCTGCGGCTTCGGTCATTCTGGCAAATCCCTCTCGTTCTGGTTTAATCGAGAGGCTAATCGCTGATCGGCAGCCGGTCCACCGCCAAATCCGCCTGCTGCTGCATTGGTCGAAAATCAGCCCATTTGCCAGAATATGCGATTGGCATAGATGTCCTTGGTCGGCGTGCCGTCCTTTTCGAGCGAAGGCGCAAATCGGGCCCGTCGCTTGATCACTTCGCAGCTGTACGGCCCAATCGTGGGCGCCGTGGTCGATCGCAGTACGAGGCAATCAGTGTACAAGCCGATCTCGTTGGTCGCCAGGCGGAAATCGACGATGGCGGAAGCGCCGCGCGTCTGCATGGCGCTGGGATAATCTTCGGGTTGTGCCCAGCGGGCAGGACTGGTCACAGGCCGTGCCCGACTTTGCCGTTTTGCAATCTCGGCAGGGTTGTAGCCCCAGGATCGAACCAGATCGTCGGTGCAGGTCGTATGGCGGCCATCGGCGCGCCGATTGGCACGAGATCGAGCGTGAACGGATCCCGGCCTGACAGCTTGACATACAAGGCATTGATCGCCTTCTCGCTGGCGGGGGGAATATCGGGCAGCTCGGCCAACCCTGAATTCTGTCGGGCTCGATTGTCCAGCCGCATCAAGTCAGAAAAAGCCGCCGAAATCCAGGCGTTGTTGGGGGCAACGCTGCTATTGGTGACATAGGGAAGCGCGGCTTCCTCCATCGCCGGGCGAAACTCAAGCTGCGCCCATGTTCGCATTCACTCTGATAACCAAGATGCGCGCCGATCAGCGTGACGCGAAAGCCGTCCTGCGGCGCGACTCGGATAATTGCGCCTGTACCTCGGATTTGCCCTGATCAAATGTCGCCGAGAGGTCGCGGGCATTGGTGGCATGATCCATTTTCCACGGCCTGTTCTGCTGCAGAACGTTTCCATTGTTCCCCGTTGCGGCTGTACAGACGATCGCGATCAGCGGCAGCAGGATATGAAGCTGCACTGCCTTGATTGCATTCCTGCCTGTCATTTCGTCCTGTCGCGTCATGTTCCTTTCCTCGAAAATCTCACGGCAACGCATGGCAGCAGCTGTTTTCTGCAAATCTTTGAATATGATTGCCGCCCATTATTCATCCAAAGTGAACATGAATTGTGTTTGAAGCGCGATAATCCAGTGTTAGTTTATCTATGTGATGGATCTGCGATCTCGGGTAAAAGTATCGGTCAGTTGTCGTGCGTGACCGGATGATTGAGCGAGGAGCCGTTTTATGAATTGCGGAAAATTGCTTGCGGGCCTGGCATTGGGGGCATTGCTGGCCAGTCCGGTGGCGGCCCAAACCCGAGCGAGCGAAGACGAGACGATCGTTGTCACTGGTACGCGCATGACTCGCGGTGAGGCGTTCGAAATGGCGCGGCGCTATACACGCGCCGTTCTGGCCATTCCTCAGGCAGACCAGAATGCCCGCTGGGCGGATCCGCTGTGCATCGGCGCCATTGGACTTCGACCGGAAGTGGCCACGCCGTTGATCGATCGGATCGAAGCGACGGCTCGCAATGTGGGGGCCACGGTGGCCCGCGGCGAGTGCGCGCCTAACGTGCTGCTGCTGTTCGTTCTGGACAGCGATTCGGTCTATGCCGAAGTCGAACTGAAGCGTTCCGATCTGCTGCAGACTTCGACCAAGGAGCAGCGCCGGACTCTGTCGCAACCCGGCTTGCCGGTGCGATGGTTCTATGGACAAGTGATCGAGGGGCTTGGTGGGCGCGGGCTCACCCAGAACGCACCGGCTCTTGGGCAGAATCCGGCTGCGCTGCTGGATCTGCCCGTGATCAACGAGGGTGCACTCAGCCGTCTCAACAGTCCTGCCCAACTGAGCATCAAGGGCGTCACCGTTCTGGTCGATGTGCCGCGCGTGTCGAATGTCTCGTTCGATGCGCTCAGCGACTACCTCGCGTTCGGGATCCTGTCACGAACGCGCCTCGATGCATCGCCGGACGCCAGCAGCATCGTCTCCCTGTTTCAGGCGGATCCGCAGGACAGGCCGTCAGGAATGAGCGATCTCGATCGCGCAATGCTTAAGGCACTCTACAAGATCCCCGTCAACCGCAGCGCGGCCGTCCACCGCAACCAGATGGCGAGCGAAATGGTGAAGGAAATTGCTGCAATCCAGTAATTGTCCGCCACCGCTGCAAAGGGCCGGGGAGGGTTTACGTCCGCCCCGGCCTTTGTCCAATCAATCCTCGACCGGGCTCGACTGAAGCTGGATGTAATTGTGGATGCCCATGCGTTCGATCAGGTCGAACTGCGCCTCGATCGTGTCGACATGCTCTTCCTCGCTCTTGAGGATATAGGCGAGCAGGTCGCGCGTGCCGTAATCACGGACGCTCTCGCAATAGGCGATGCCTTCCTTGAGCAGCGGGATCGCCTCGTTCTCGAGCGCGAGGTCGGCCTTCAGGATTTCTTCCACCGTCTCACCGATCTTGAGGCGGCCGAGCAGCTGGAAATTGGGCAGGCCATCGAGGAACAGGATGCGGTCCGCCAGCTTGTCGGCGTGCTTCATCTCGTCGATCGATTCCTCATACTCGTATTTGGCGAGCTTGTTGATGCCCCAGTTGGCCAGCATCTTCGAATGCAGGAAATACTGGTTGATCGCCGTCAGCTCGTTCTTGAGCGCGTCGTTGAGAAATTCGATGACCTTGGGGTCGCCCTTCATGATGATGCTCCTGTAACCTGCTGGCTCGTCCCGGGCCATGCAGGTGCGATGATTTCAGGAGCGCACAATAGCGCCATTATTTACGGAAGGGAAGCCGCTGCAGCGCGGGAAATACTTGAATTTCAAACGGATTTTGGCGGGCTATTGCTAGGCGGTCGCAGTTTCCCGGCTGATAATGCTTTGCGCAAACGACAGGCACTGGCCGCATTTGGGACGCCGACCGAGCCGGGCGTAAACCTCTGCCGGGCGGGCTGCGCCATCGCGCAGAGCGTCCTTCAGATCCTGTTCCCGAATCGCATTGCAGATGCAAACAACCATGCGTCTCTCCTGTGGTCGCCGAGATAGCGATATTGAGAACGCATCGCAACAGTCTTTTTGCGATTCTATCGCAAACGCATCGGCTGGAGCTTGCGGCGCGCGAGCGAGCGCCACAGCCATTCGGCCGGGCCGAAGCGGTAGCGCTCCAGCCAGGGCTTGGACCAGGTCAGCATGATTCCCCAGGCGGCGAAGACGAACAGCATCGCCGTCGCGCGGTCGATCCGGCCGAAAAGGCCAAGACCCCAGCCATAGAAGATGAAGGTCATCACCACGCTGGTGCCGAGATAGTTGCTGAACGCCGCGCGCCCTGCAGCCGCGATACGGGCGATCAACGGACTGTCACGGTGCGTCACCACCAGCCAGAGCAGGCCTGCGGCCCATCCCACGGTCATCACGACGCGGAAAGGGAAGGAGAGGCTGAAGAAAGCGGCAAAGGTGATGACGGTATCATAGCCGCTGAGCATCACCCAGACGGCGAGCGCGATCATCGGCGGGATGCCGATGGCAAACGCGCGCAAGGCGATCTTCTTGTAGAGCTCGGGCAGCCAGAGACCCAGGATGAAGCCGCTCTTGAGCATCGCCATCCCGAGCAGCATCATGGCCAGCGTATCCATCGTGAAGATGAGGAGCGTGCTGACCAGCGAGTCCGGAAACAATTCGAGATGCTGGTGGAATATGGTCAGCCAGCCGCTGCGATAGATGTCCAGGCTCTCGGCGATCTGCTCGGTGCCGGGCTTGCCGAAGCTTGCCAGCATCTCTTGCGAGGCCTTGACCAGTTCGGCATCCGCACCCGGTGCGGCTGCCCGCATCGCCTGCGCCCAGCCGCCGCCAGCCATCACCAAGCTCAGCAGAAAATAGAGCACGTAGAGGATGATGGCCCAGCGCAGCAGCTGTTTCACGTCCTTGTTGACGAAGAACAGCGCGAGCGTGCCGCAAATCGCATAGGGCACCAGGATGTCGCCCCACCAGAGCAGGATGAAATGCGCGGTGCCGATCACGAACAGCCAGGCCATGCGGTTGAGGTGGACGCTGCGCGGGTTCTGCCCTGCAGCCTCGGCGCGCTGCATCACCAGCAGCATGCTCGCGCCGAACAGGACGCTGAACAGTCCGCGCATCTTGCCGTCGAATAGCACGAAATTGACCGCCCAGACCCCCGCATTGAGCGGATCGGTGCCACCCCAGGCTGCCGGGTTCACGTAGGCCGCGTCGGGCATCGAGAAGCCGACGATGTTGAGCAGCAGGATGCCCATCACCGCAAACCCGCGAATGGCATCGAGCGTTATGTGGCGATCGGATTGCGTCATGCTGTGCCCCCCTGGTGGTGGACCCTGTCGGTGCCCCCGGGTCCTGTTCTCGGGTGTATCATGCTGACAGCCCGCTGCAATGGCCGAACGGGTGGGGGGGCTGGCTGCGACGTCGGGCCGATTGGCGGTGGCGACCGAGGCAAACGGCCGGTGGACCAGCCGGTCCAATTGCGGCGCTCTCCGGAGACCGTCCGGTCGGGCGGCAAACCGGACGGTCCAGCCCGACCTGCCGAAATGGACGTTTCAAGGACCGATTCCGGTCTCGTGAAGGGGGTGTCGGGTGTCTGCAGAGCCCATTTTGGACCCGGAAAGCGGGCAAATGGACCGTCCGGTCGATGGACAAAAGGTTAATGGACCAGGCGGACCAGAAAATCCGGTTTGCGACCCGCTGTCGCCGGAACGCTCGGTCCAGCCAAACGCGTCAAGGATCTGGAAACCTAGGTTAACAGATGGAATGGCCGGGTTTATCTTTTGTTAACTCTTCGGCGGCCTGAAAATATGTACGTAAAAGCAGAGCCTTGCGCTCAATCCTTGGGTTTCGTTCTAGAGCCTCTATTGGATGTGTCCCTGATTGCCCATTCCGGCGGTCATGGACCGGTCGCCCCATTATTCTGATTTTAACCTGGGCTTACCGGTTCGTAACCACAGGTCGCCAACAGATTATCGAAAGGTTAACGCGGCAGGAGCAAAGGTTGACGGAATATGCACGCGTTTCGGGAGGTTTTGGGCGCTCGAACCGGGCCTTTGGACTGCTAAACGAGCGCCAAAACGGCCTCCGCTTGACAGCGGACGGGCCGCCGCTAGACTGGTCGGTCTATGCTGGCTTTTTTGCTCGATCCCGCCGCCCTTTCCGGCCCTGCCGACGGGGCATCCGACATGCATCCCACCCGTCAGCGGCTGATCAGCGTCGCGACCCGTCTTTTCCAGCAGCGCGGCTATCATGCGATCGGTCTCGCGGAGATCCTGGCGCTGTCGGAAACGCCCAAGGGTTCGCTCTACCATCATTTCCCGGGCGGAAAGCCCGAACTGGCCGAGGCCTGTGTTACCCGGATCGCGGAATCCTCGCTTGCCGCGATCGACCGGCTGTCGGGCAGCGGCCTTGATATGATTGGTTTTTTGCGTCGGCTGGCCGAGGTAACGGCAGCCTGGCTGCAGCGGACCGACTGGCTCGATGGCTCGCTGCTCGCGGTGATCGGTCAGGAACAGGGCGGGGCCAATGGCCCGCTCAGCGAGGCGGTGCGCATCGCCTACCAGCGGATCGAGATGCGGCTGGCGCGCTGGTTGATGGCCGAAGGCGTCGCGGTGGCGCGGGCGCGCGACATGGCCGCGACGATCATCGCTGCGCAGGAAGGGGCCTTGGTGCTCGCCCGCAGCCGCCACGATGCGGCGCCGGTCACACTGGTCACGGATATGCTCTGCACCATGGTCGATCGAGGATAGCCCGGTTTTCGGGGTTTTTTCGTGGATGGACCGATCGGTCTGGGCGGGATTCCCCTTGGTCTAGCGGGGTCGGCGTACCTCCGTAACGCGGCGATGTCAGGGAACGAAACAAAGCGTAAAGCCAGGCAGAAGGAGAGGCGATCATGACCATCGAGGCATTGCGTACCCCGGACGAGGCGTTCGCCGCCGTGCCGGACTTCGACTATCCCGTGCATTATGCCGATGATCTGCCCGGTTATGAGGGCCTGCGCGCCGCCTGGATCGACACCGGGCCTGCCGATGCCAACCGCGTTTTCCTCTGCTTGCATGGCGAACCGAGCTGGTCGTTCCTCTACCGCCGTATGATCCCGGTGTTTCTCGAAAGCGGGGCGAGGGTGGTCGCGCCGGACCTGTATGGCTTCGGCCGTTCGGACAAGCCGGTGAGGCAGCAGGATTACAGTTTCGACTTTCACCGCAACCATCTGTTGCGGCTGGTCGAGCGGCTGGACCTGCGGAACATTACGCTGGTGGTACAGGACTGGGGTGGGCTGCTCGGGCTGACGCTGCCGGCCGACGCCGGTTTCGCGGCGCGCCTTGCGCGGCTGATCGTGATGAACACGGGGATCGGCCAGGGGACAAGCCCCGGTCCGGGTTTCGATGCCTGGAAGAATTACGCGCTGTCGACGCCCGATCTGCCCGTCGGGCGGATCATCGCGCGCGGCACGCCGCATCTGACCGAGCAGGAGATCGCCGCCTATGACGCGCCCTATCCGGGGCCGGAATACAAGGCCGGGGCGCAGGTCTTTCCCGCGCTGGTACCCGTGTCGCCCGATATGCCCGGGGTCGAACATGGCAAAGCGGCGGCGCGCTTCTGGTCCGAGCGATGGTCGGGCGAGAGCTTCATGGCGGTCGGCGCCGCGGACCCGGTGCTGGGAGTGGAGCCGATGGCGCGGCTGCGCGCGATCATTCGCGGCTGCCCCGAACCGATGATCATTCCCGATGGCGGCCATTTCGTGCAGGAATGGGGGGAACAAATCGCCCGGGCCGCGCTTGCAGCTTTTGGCGACCTGCCGACCGCCTGATCAAGAGAGGATCATCGATGACCGAGACCATCACCCCCCGCCGGATGCGCGCCAGCGATTTCGACCCGCATATCCTCGAGATTTTCGACGGCTATGTGCACGGCAAGCTGAGCAAGCGCGAATTCATTCGCCAGGCCGGGCGCTATGCGGCAGCGGGCGTGACGGGTGCGATGATCCTGAGCCAGCTCAGCCCCGATTATGCACTGGCGCAGCAGGTATCGCCCGACGATCCGGCGATCCGCACCGAGCGTGTGGAGTACAAGAGCCCCGAAGGCCATGGCACGGTCAAGGGGCTGATGGCCTGGCCTGCGAAGGCCAAGGGTAAGCTGCCTGCGGTGCTTGTGGTGCACGAAAATCGTGGTCTCAACCCCTATATCGAGGATGTCGTGCGCCGCCTTGCCAAGGCGGGCTATCTGGCGCTTGGTCCCGACGGCTTGACGTCACTCGGCGGCTATCCCGGCACCGACGACCAGGGCCGCACGATGCAGGCCTCGCTCGATCCCGCCAAGCTGATGGAGGATTTCTTCGCCGGGTTCGAATATCTCCGCGATCACAAGCAGAGCTCGGGCAAGGTCGGCGTCACGGGTTTCTGTTATGGTGGCGGCGTCTGCCATGCGCTGGCCGTGGCCTATCCCGATCTCGCAGCGGCCGCGCCGTTCTACGGACGCCAGGCCAAGCCCGAGGAGGTGCCGGCGATCAAGGCACCGCTGCTGATCCACTTTGCCGAGAATGACGAGCGGGTGAATGCGACATGGCCCGAATGCGAGGCGGCGCTCAAGGCCAACGGCAAGACCTATGAGGCGCATTTCTATCCCGGCACCAGCCATGGCTTCCACAACGACACTACCCCGCGTTACGACGAGGCGGCGGCGAAGCTTGCCTGGGAGCGGACGCTCGCGCATTTCAGCAAATATCTGAAAGCCTGAGCCGGCGCGCCGGCGTGCGCTTGGACAATCTGTCGCATTGTGGCATCCTACCCCCTGTCATAGGCATGTGACAGGGACCGGCCAGTCTTTGGTCGGCTAGCCCCGCCACAGGTTCGGCGGCGGAGCGAGACGGGAGATCGCGCCGATGTTCGACGGTTTTGACGCGCTATTGCTCGCGCGGATCCAGTTCGCCTTCACGGTGAGCTTTCACTTCATCTTCCCGGCCTTCTCGATCGGGCTCGCGAGCTATCTCGCGGTGCTCGAGGGGCTGTGGCTGAAGACGAACGACAGCACCTATCTCGACCTGTTCAAATACTGGCGCAAGATCTTTGCGATCGCCTTTGCCATGGGCGTCGTCTCGGGCATCGTCATGTCCTACCAGTTCGGCACCAACTGGTCGGTATTCTCGGACAAGACCGGCCCGGTCATCGGCCCGCTGATGGCCTATGAAGTGCTCACCGCCTTCTTCCTCGAGGCCGGGTTCCTCGGCGTCATGCTGTTCGGCATGGACAAGGTGGGCCGCAAGCTGCATTTTACCGCGACGCTGATGGTCGCGGTTGGCACCTTCATCTCCGCCTTCTGGATATTGAGCGTCAACAGCTGGATGCAGACTCCGACGGGCTACGAAATCGCTTCCAATGGCCAGTTCGTGCCGGGTGACAGCTGGCTGGCGATCATCTTCAACCCCAGCTTCCCCTATCGGCTCGTCCATACGGTGATGGCGGCGTACCTGACCACCGCGTTCGTCGTCGGCGCGGTCGGGGCCTATCACCTGCTCAAGAACAAGGCCGATCATCGCGCGCGGCGGATGTTCTCGATGGCGATGTGGATGGCCGCTTTGGTCGCCCCCTTACAGATCTTCGCGGGCGACATGCACGGGCTCAACACGCTCGAGCATCAGCCGGCCAAGGTCATGGCAATGGAGGGCCATTATCAGAGCCATCCCGATGGCGCGCCGCTGATCCTGTTCGGCATCCCCAACAGTGCGGAACAGCGCGTTGATTATGCTATCGAAATTCCCAAGGCCTCGTCGCTGATCCTCAAGCATGACCTGAATGCGCCGCTCAATGGGCTCGATACCGTGCCCGAAGCCGAGCGGCCCCCGGTCGGCATGGTCTTCTGGTCGTTTCGCGTGATGGTCGGCATCGGCTTTGCGATGCTCGGCATCGGATTGTTCAGCCTGCTCGCGCGGGTGCGCGGAAGGCTTTATGACTGGCCGTGGCTGCACCGCGCCGCGATCGTCATGGGACCATCGGGCTTCGTCGCGGTCATCGCAGGATGGATCACGACCGAAGTCGGCCGTCAGCCCTATACCGTGTACGGCCTGCTCACCACGGCAGACAGCGTCTCGCCGCTCGCGGCCCCGGCGGTCGGGGCCTCGCTGGTCGCGTTCATCCTGACCTATTTCGTCATGTTCGGCGCCGGGACCGCCTATATCCTGAAGCTCATGAGCAAGCCCGCCACCGGGCATGAGGAAGCCGCAGCATCGGGCCCGCTGCGCAGCGCAGGCATCACGCCTGCAGCGGCCGACAGCACACAGCGCGGCCGCAGCGGCACGATGATGGAGGAGGGCGCATGACCATCGACCTCACCATCATCTGGGCGTTCATCATCGCCTTTGCCGTGTTCGCCTATGTGGTGATGGACGGGTTCGATCTCGGCATCGGCATCATCTTTCCGGCGCTGGGGCGCGGGGCGGAGCGCGACAAGGCGATGAACTCGGTCGCGCCCGTCTGGGATGGCAACGAGACCTGGCTGGTGCTGGGCGGGGGAGGGCTGCTCGCCGCCTTTCCGCTCGCCTATGCGATCATCCTGCCCGCGATCTATCCGCCGATCATCGCGATGCTGCTCGGCCTGGTGCTGCGCGGCGTGGCGTTCGAGGGCCGCTGGCGCGACCCCAATCACCAGCCTTTCTGGGATTTCGCCTTTACCGCCGGTTCGTTCGTAGCCGCCTTTGCGCAAGGGGTGACGCTGGGCGCGCTGCTCCAGGGGGTCGAGGTCGAGGGGCGCGCCTATGCGGGCGGCTGGCTCGACTGGCTGAGCGCCTATTCGGTGCTGACCGGCATCGGCACGGTAATCGGCTATGGCCTGCTTGGCTCGACCTGGCTGATCATGAAGACCGAGGGCCCGGTGCAGGACCATGCCTTTCGGATGAGCTGGAAGCTGTTCCCCGCGACCCTCATCGCACTCGGCGCGGTCAGCCTCTACACCCCGTTTCTCGAAGCGGAATATTTCGCGCGCTGGTTTACCTTCCCCAGCGTGCTGTTCTCGGCGCAGGTGCCGCTGCTCGTCGCGGTCATCGCTTTCCTGCTGTTCCGGTCGCTGCGGCTGCGGCACGACTACGCGCCGTTCCTGCTGACTTTGGGGCTGTTCCTGCTCGGTATGATCGGGCTGGGTATCAGCATGTTCCCCTATGTCGTGCCCGACGAGGTGACGATCTGGGACGCCGCGACACATCCGAGCAGCCAGGCGTTCATGCTGGTCGGCACCTTGTTCATCGTGCCGCTGATCATTGGCTATACCGCCTGGGCCTATTGGGTGTTCCGCGGCAAGGTGGGGGACGAGGGCTATCACTGATGCTGCCCGATACCGATGATCCCGACCGCGGCGATGCCCGCCCGCTCAGCCAGAAGCTCGGATGGATGGCTGCGCTTTGGCTGATCTCGGTCGGAGTGGTCGGGACGGTCGCCTATGCCATCCGGTGGTGGATTAACGCCTGACGCCTGGCCGCGCGCATGTTATGCTGCGGCATGACGGAACCGGCCGACCCTCCTGGCCCCGACGCTCCCAGCCCGCGCCTCGGCGACGATACGATGGCGGTGCGCGGCTTTCACCTGATCGAGCATCTGCTGTTAGTGCTGATCGCGCTGATGACCATGGCGGCGGCAGGGATCGAGGTCGGTGGCATCATCGCGGCGCGCACCATTTCGCTCGCCGATATCTTGCTGATGTTCCTCTATACCGAGGTAATCGGCATGATCGCGGTCTTCTATACCGGGCGCGGATCGCCCTTCGTCTATCCGATCTTCATCGCCATCACCGCGCTCGCGCGGCTGATCGTTCTCCAGGGCAAGGACATGTCGCCCGACAAGATCCTGTTCGAGGCCGGAGCCATTCTGCTGCTGGCCATTTCCGCGGTGGTCATCACCCGCGCCGGCAGGGCTTGACCCGCGCCGATCGGCTGGCATGAAGGCGGGACGCATCTCGCGACCGGGGCCCGCATTCATGACCACCCAGAAACACTATATCAGCGCGAATTCCCTGCTCGAGGACAGCTATCGGCTGGCGATGCAGGTGATCGAGAGCGGTTACCAGCCCACGCATATCGTCGGTATCTGGCGCGGTGGAGCCCCGGTGGGCATCGCGGTACAGGAACTGCTCGAATATCATGGCGTCGATGCCGACCATATCGCGATCCGAACCGCAAGCTATTACGGCATCGACCAGCAGAGCAAGGACGTGCGCGTTTACGCACTGGGCTATCTGATCGACACGCTGAGCCCCGAGGACCGGCTGCTGGTGGTCGATGACGTGTTCGACAGCGGCAAGTCGATCCAGGCTTTCATCCATGAACTTGCCGCCAAGTGCCGCTACAACATGCCGCACGACTGGCGGATCGCGACCGTCTATTACAAGCCCTCGCGCAACCAGACCGACATGACCCCCGATTATTACGTGCACGAGACCGAGCAATGGCTGGTTTTTCCGCATGAGATCGTGGGGCTGAGCGTGGACGAGATTCGTGCGCACAAGCCGGGGGCGGGGATCATCCTGGGCGAATAGAACGGCACACATCCAATCGTCATTCCCGCGAACGCGGGAATCCCGCTTCCTTGCTGGTGAGAAAAGCGGGACCCCCGCGTGCGCGGGGGTGACTAAAAGCGGTGACGGGAATTGCGTCCTCCGGCCGCCCTTGGCATAACCTCATCCCATGACACCCGATCAGCGCGACGCCTATATCGCTGGCCTCCCCAAGGCCGAACTCCACCTGCATATCGAAGGCTCGCTCGAGCCCGAGATGCTGTTCGATCTGGCGCAGCGCAACGGCGTCGCTATTCCCTTCGCAAGCGTCGAGGAGATTCGACAGGCCTATAATTTCAGTAACTTGCAGGATTTTCTGGACATCTATTATCAAGGGATGGGCGTGCTGCTCAAGCAGCAGGATTTCTACGACCTGACCTGGGCCTATCTCGAGCGCGCGCATGCCGACCATGTCCGCCATGTCGAGATCTTCTTCGACCCGCAGGGCCACACCGAGCGCGGCGTGCCGTTCGCTGACGTTATCACCGGCATTTCTGACGCTCTGGCCGATGGCGAGAAGCAATGGGGGATTAGCTCGCGCCTCATCCTATGCTTCCTGCGCCATCTCGACGAGGCGAGCGCTGAGGCGACGCTCGACGAGGCGATCCCCTATCTCGACAAGATCGCCGGGGTGGGGCTCGATTCCTCCGAAGTTGGCCATCCGCCGTCAAAATTCCGCAACGTCTTCGCCCGCGCGCGCTCGCTGGGACTCAAGGTCGTTGCACATGCCGGCGAGGAAGGCCCGCCCGAATATGTCCAAGAGGCGCTCGACATCCTGAATGTCGACCGGATCGACCATGGCAACCGGGCGCTGGAGGACGAGGCGCTGGTGAAGCGCATCGCGGGCGAGGGCATGACGCTTACCGTCTGCCCGCTGTCGAACTTGAAACTGTGCGTGATCGACGAGATCGCCCAGAGCCCGGTCAAGCGCATGCTGGACTCCGGCATCCGTGCGACTGTCAATTCGGACGATCCTGCCTATTTCGGCGGCTATGTGAACGCCAATTACCGCGCGATCGCCTCAGCGCTCGATCTCGACCGCGCCGAGCTGCGCACGCTCGCGGCGAACAGCTTCAGCGGGTCATTCCTCGACGAGGCGGCGAAAGCGCATCTGCTGGCCGAGATCGACCATTATGACGCGCATTTCGCCTGACCGTGCGCCTCAGCGCTCGCTGAGATAATAGCGCTCGACCTCGGCCAGATTGTCGTCGAGCTGATAGACAATCGGCTGGCCGGTCGGGATTTCAAGACCCGTGATCGCATCGTCGGCAATGCCCGACAGGTGCTTGACCAGCGCGCGCAGCGAATTGCCGTGCGCCGAGATGATCACGCGCTTGCCCGCCTTGAGCTCGGGCGCGATGCGGCTTTCCCAATAGGGCAGCACGCGTGCGATCGTATCCTTCAGGCTCTCGGTATTGGGGATGGCGATCCCGGCATAGCGGCGGTCCTTCGACAGGTCGAATTCCGATCCGGCGTCGAGCGGCGGCGGCGGAATGTCGAAGCTGCGGCGCCAGATATGCACCTGCTCGTCGCCGTGCTTGGCGGCAGTCTCGGCCTTGTCGAGCCCGGTCAGCCCGCCATAATGGCGCTCGTTCAGCCGCCAGTCCTTCTCGACCGGCAGCCACAGCCGCTGCATCTCTTCCAGCGCCAGGTTGAGCGTCTTGATCGCGCGGGTCTGCAGCGAGGTGAAGGCGATGTCGAAATCGAGGCCCTTGTCGCGCATCAGCCGCCCGGCGGCGCGCGCTTCCTCCGCGCCCTTTTCGGTCACGTCGACATCCCACCAGCCGGTGAAGCGGTTTTCCAGATTCCATTGCGACTGGCCGTGACGGATAAGGACAAGCTGCGGCATTTCGGGCGTCTCCTGTTGCGATTGCGTGCGCGTTTAGCGCAGGCGCTGCCCCGCGCAACCCCCGTTCTCTATCGTCATTCCCGCGAACGCGGTAATCCCGCTTTGGCAAAGCAGCCGTGCAGCAAGCGGGACCCCCGCCTTCGCGGGGGTGACGAGCAACTTTGTCTGCTGGGGCCGTCAGATCCGCTCGAAACGGACCTTAAGGCCATCGCGCGGCTGCGGGATCGGCCAGGCCTGCCATTCGGGAGCATAGCCGGGCTCGGTGACGATGCGGTGCTGGCTGAGCACGTGGTGCAGCAGCACCTTGATCTGCATATAGGCAAAGTGCAGCCCCAGGCACATATGCGCGCCGCCGCCGAACGGCACCCAGGCATATTTGTGCCGGTTGCGCGTCGCTTCTGCCGTGAAGCGCATCGGATCGAACCGGTGCGGTTCGGGCCAGTGCTCTTCCTGCTTGTGGGTAAAGGCCGCGCTGATGCTGACCGGGGTTCCGGCCGGGATGCGATAACCGCCGAATTCGAAATCGCGAAGCGCCCGGCGCGGGGTCGAGGGCACTGGCGGGATCATCCGCAGCGCTTCCTTGAACGCCATTTCGGTGAGCTCGAGATTGGGCAGCGAATCATAGGGCATCGGCGTGCCCGCAGGCGCGTGTTCGAGCAGCTCGGCACGGATGCGATCCTGCCATTCGGGGTGGCGCGCGAGCAACCAGATCAGCGAGCTGGCCGATGAGGTGATGGTGTCGTGCGCCGCCATCATCAGAAAGTTCATGTGATCGACCACCTCATCGGTGGTGAGCAGGCTGCCATCGTCGCGGGTGGCGCGGCAGAACTGGCTGAACATGTCCGGACCCTGCTGCTCGCGGCGCTTCTGCACCTCGGGGGTGAAATAATCGACCAGGAACTTCCGGCCCGCTACGCCGCGCCCCATCTTGGTGAAGGGCAGGGGACGGCGCACGACGCCGATCGACGCCTGGACCATATCGACAAAGGCCTTGTTGATCCGGTCCGCCTCGGGCCCCCAGGGAATGCCGAGGAAAGAGGTCGCCGCAAGATCGAGCGTCAACTTCTTGATTTCACTGTAGAACAGAATGTCGCGGTTTGCCCATTCGGCAACGCGCGCGGCAATGCCCTCGTTCAGCTTTTCCGAATAGTGCCGCATCGGGCCGGGCTTGAACGCGATCGACAATGCGCGGCGATCGGCGCGGTGATGGTCGAAATCCATCAGCATCAGTCCACGCGGGAACAGCAGGTTCAGCACCGGTCCCCAGCCCTGTTCGGACGAGAACAGCTTATCGCGATCGAACAGCACCAGCTCATTGGCATCGGCGCCGAACAGTGCGACCTGGCGTCGGCCGAAGGCATTGGTGCGATAAACCGGACCATATTTCTCGCGCATTTCGTTGCCGAATCTCTCGGGGTCGGCCAGCATCTTGAAGGTGACGCCGACGATCGGCAGGCCGTCCTCGCCCGGAATATGGTCGAGCGATCCGGGGCCCGGCATCCGCGTCCAGTGCGGATTGCCGCTGTCACGCTGGATGGTGTGGTCGGGAAACATCTCGCGCGGCGGAGCGATCACGGTGGCCATGGGGGAATCCTCTGCTCTGGTTTAATCGATCCATTAAATACCAACTGACACCTATGTTAGCAAGCGATCCGTCGCATCCGAAATGCCATTCATCGTTAATTCAACTCGCGGTTTGTATGAACGGAAAATCGGAGCCCCGCTCCGGCGGCCCGCCGCGCCTGGCTTGCGGCTTAGGGGATGATGCGTTGAACCCTGTTTCCTACTTGCAGAAAACCCGTGCCCGCGCGGCGCGGATGATTGCGCTGGCGCTCGGAGCGGCCTCGCTTTCGGGCTGTGTCTATGGGCTGGACGGCTATGATGGCTATGGCGGCGTATCGGTGGGCGTCGGCAGCGGCTATGCTGGCGGCTTCAATCCCTATTGCGACGGCTTCTCCGCCTGGGACAGCTGGTATGGCTGCGACTATGGCTATGGCTTCGGCCAGATCGGCTTTGGCGGGGGATATTGGGACAATTTCTATTATCCCGGCTATGGCACCTGGATCTACGATCGCCCCGGCGGCCGCCGCTTCGCCATGCAGGACAGGCATCGCCGCTACTGGGGGCAGCAGCGCTGGCAATATTACCAGCAGCGCCGGGCCGATCGGCGCGAGTTCCGCGATGATCGGCGCGGTGAAGGGTGGGATGACCGGCGCGATTGGCGGCGCGACCGCCGCGAGACGCTTGACGACCGCCGCGACTGGCGGCGCGAACGGCAGGCCGACAATCCCGAATTCCCCCGCACGCGGCGCGGCGAGCGCGAACGGATGGGCGGGCTGACCCCCGAAGACCGCCAGCGGCGCCTGGAGCGCTGGCAGCAGCGCCAGCAGGATCAGCTGGGGCAGCCCCAGGGCGCGGGGCGCGACTGGCGGGGGCGTGGTGACCGCCAGGGCAGGGGCAATTGGCAGGGCAGGGGCGAAGGTCGCGCGCGGCCCGAGATGCGCCAGCCGCAACCGGGCGCTCAGCCGCGCTTCACTCCGCCAGCGCGCGCCGAACGTCCGCCCCGGGCAGAGCGGCCGCAGCGTCAGGAACGCCCGCCCCAGATCATCGAACGCTCTCGCCCGCGGGGTCCCGGCGGAGTGTCCGATAGCGGCGGGGTTCGACCCCAGGACGTGCGCGAGGATTGATCGTTTTCGCAGGGGCGGGTGACAGCTGGGCTTGTGACCCGCCCCGAAAGCCCTATTCTTGAGGGCATGACGCTTTTCTCGCTTCTCGATCAGTCGGTGCGCTTTGCCGACGTCCCTGCCAGCGATGCCCTGAAGGCGACGCTCGAGGCGGCGCGGCTGGCCGACCGGCTGGGCTATCACCGCCTGTGGGTGTCCGAACATCATGCCAGCCGCTTTCTGTGCGGCAGCGCGCCCGAAATCCTGATCGCGGCGATGGGCGCGCATACCCGGCGCATCCGCTTGGGATCGGGCGGCGTCATGCTGCCGCATTACAGTGCCTATAAGGTCGCCGAACAGTTTGCGGTGCTGAGCAATCTCTATCCTGGCCGGATCGATCTCGGCGTCGGCCGCGCGCCGGGCGGCGAGATGCGCGTTGCCGCAGCCCTGTCCGCCCCGCACCCTCCATCCTTTCGCGAGTTTCCGAGCCAAGTCGCTGATCTGGTTGGCTATATGCACGGGAGCCTGACCGAACCAACGTTGAGTCCCGAGCCGGCGGGCGATGTCCCGGTCTGGATTCTCGGCACCAGCCCGGACAGCGCGATGCTGGCGGGTGCCCTAGGCCTGCCCTATGCGCTGGCGCTGTTCATCAACCCGCAGGCCAGCCCTGAGCTTACCGATCTGTATCGGCGCAATTTCCGGCCCAGCGCGCAGTTGGCAGAGCCCTATGTGATGCTTGCGACCACCGCCTTTGCCTGCGACGATGCCGAGCGCGCCGAGTTGCTGCGCAAGAACTATTTTCTCAATATCGCGCGCCTTCTCGGCGGCGGGACGCAGCCGGCAGTATCGCCCGAGGAAAGCCGCGACATGGGCTTTACCGAGCGCGAGGCGATGATCATCGGTGCGCAGGCGCGGATCGCCGCATTCGGTACGCCCGATGCGGTGCGGAGCAAGGTGCTGGCGTTGGCCCAGGCCTTTGGCGCAGATGAGGTCATGATCTCGTGCAACGCCTACCACCAGCAAGACCGGCTGCGCGCGATCGAACTGTTCGCGCAGAGCATGGCGCTGGTCGAAGCGGCCTGAACCCATGCCGCCAGTCTTTCCCGATTTCTGTGCCCAAGCTACGTTGCCCTTCAGCGATGGCGAAGCGCTGGTGATCGACAAGCCCGCCGGCCTGCCGGTCAGTCGCCCGAGAAAGGGCGGGCGCAGCCTTGAGGATTTCCTTCCCGCGCTGCGGTTCGGGTTTCAGCGCGAACCGCAACCTGTGCACCGGCTCGACCAGGACACCTCGGGCTGTCTGTTGCTGGCGCGGCATGCCAAGGCGCTGAAGCGCTTTGGTGCCGCGTTCGAGAGCGGGCTGGTGAGCAAACTCTATTGGGGGGTGATCGCAGGGGCACTGACGCAGGAGCACGGAACGATCGAGCTTGCCCTGACCAAGACAAGCAGCGCTATGGATGGATGGCGGATCGTCCCTTCTCCCCAAGGCAAGCGCGCCGTGACGCACTGGCGGCAAGTGGCGGTGGTGGGTGGAAAGACCCTGGTCGAATTCCGGCCCGAGACAGGCCGTACCCATCAGATCCGTGTGCATGCACTGCATGGGCTGGGTCATGCGCTCGTCGGAGATCCGGTCTATGGTCGCGCCGATCCCGCCGGCTTGATGCTCCACGCGGCCCACCTGACGGTTCCGCGCGATGGCAAGCCGCCGATTGTCGCGCACGCTCCCCTGCCGGACCGTTTTCGCAAGCTGGGTTTTGCCGAACCGGCGAATGCTGATGGCTGATATCAATATTCCGGATCATGCCATTGTTTCGGAGCGATTTATCACCGCTTCCGGACCTGGCGGTCAGAATGTCAACAAGGTGGCGACGGCGGTGCAGTTGCACGTCAACATCTTCGCGCTTGGCCTGCCGCCGCTGGTGTACAGCCGGTTGCGCGCGCTGGCGGGCAGCCGGATCAACCAGGATGGCGAACTCGTCATCCAGGCGCGCAGTCACAGGACGCAGGAGGCGAACCGCCGCGAGGCGCGCGAACGGCTTGCCGCCTTGCTCGCCGAAGCGCATGACCTCCCCGCCGTTCGCGCCAAGTCACGCCTCAACCGGGTCGGCAAGACCGAGCGGTTGGCAGGCAAGAAGAACCGCTCCACCATCAAGAAGAACCGGGGCAGGGTTTCCTTCGATTGAATCTCACAAACTGGACCTAAGAACATGTACGCATTCGATATTGATCCCAACGCTCCCAAGGCGCAGCTTTATGACGACCTGCATTCTGCCGCCATGGCACTGATCGATGGCGAGCCCGACGGGGTGGCGAATATGGCCAATGTCGCGGCGCTGATCTGGCAATTCCTGCCCGATCTCAACTGGGCCGGGTTCTATCGCATGGTCGAAGGCGAGCTGGTGCTGGGCCCGTTCGTCGGCAAGCCTGCGTGCATCCGCATCGCTCTGGGCAGCGGGGTGTGCGGCACCGCCGCGGCCAGCGGCGCAACCCAGCTCGTCGAGGATGTGCACGCCTTTCCCGGGCATATCGCCTGCGACGCGGCGAGCCAGTCCGAGCTGGTCGTGCCCGTGATCCACGAGGGCAAGGTTACCCATGTCATCGACCTCGATAGCCCCCGCATGGAGCGGTTTGACGCTGATGATCAGGCCGGGATCGAGCGGCTGGCCCGCAGTCTGGCAGGGCGCATCTGATCCGCGCTTAACCCCGCCATCCCGGTCTGCCCCATATTGAAACAACGGCCTGGCGGCGCGCCGGTTTTACATTCGCGCGATGGTACGCTCGCTGTGCAAATGCTAACAAAGGCTTAACAAATCCGGGCGGCCGCGCGACCAGGATCGCGCTGCTGCTGCGGATCACCTGGTGTTTGCCCAAGGGGAGTTAACCATGAAGAGCCGCGCCTTTGCTTCGATGCGTCACGCCGTCCTTGCTGCCAGCCTGATGACTGCAAGTGCGATGGCGAGTTCGGCCCAAGCCGCCGAATCGCCCTGGAAAAAGGCTGGTGCCGGCCCGGTCGATCTTCACCTGTCGAGTGCGCTCAACGGTACCCCGGTGGTCCGTCCCGGCTATGGCGTGCGTTTTCCGGTGGGCGCGCCCGCCTATGTCCGTCCGTTCCGTGGCTTCATCCTTCCGCGCGTCTGGATCGCGCCGACCTATTATATCGCCAACTGGCAGGGCTACCGGCTGCCGCGTCCAGCCCAGGGTTTCGGCTGGTCGCGCTATTACGACGATGCGGTGCTGACCGATCGCAACGGCCGGGTCTATGACAGCGTGCAGGGCGTCAACTGGCAGGCGGGGCCGGGCGCTACCACCACCGTGGTGCAGCAGACCTATTCGCCCGATTACGACCCCTATAATTATGACAAGAGCCTGTTGCTGGGCAATGATGACGTCGTTCAGGGTACGCACTGGAGCCGCCAGGCCGATGATGATGCGGGAGTCGACTTCGATCCCGATCTGCCGCCGCCCCCGCCACCTGCCTATGCTCCGGTGGACGAGCGCGCGTTTCTGGAGGCATGCCGCCGTGACAATGGCCTGGGCGGGGCAGCGGCCGGGGCTGCCGTGGGCGGCTTGGCAGGCAACCGCATCGCCGGTCGAGGCAATCGCACGGGCGGCACGCTGATCGGCGCGGGCGTCGGCGCGATCGCCGGAATGGTAATTGACAAGGCGGAAGATCGCGAGCGCTGCAAGCGGCTTCTCGCGGCCGAACGCGCGGAAGGGTATGATGCGCGCTATGCGCCGCCGCCGCCGGTGGCCGGCCCTGCTTACGCGCCGCCGCTGCCGGGCTCGGGCTATGCGCAGCTTGATGATCGGACGTTCTTGGAAATCTGCAGGCGTGACAACGGACTCGGCGGTGCGGCGATCGGTGCCGGCATCGGCGGTCTGGCGGGCAACCGCATTGCTGGCCGCGGCAATCGTACCGGCGGTACGCTGATCGGTGCAGGCGTGGGCGCGCTGGCAGGCATGCTGATCGACAAGGCCGAGGATCGCGAGCGTTGCAAGCGGCTGCTGGCGCAGCAGCCGGTCGCACCCGGCCAGCCGGGTGGCTATCCGCCGCCGCCTCCGGGCTATTATTACTATTATCCGCCGCCGATCGTCACCACGATTACGATCACGCCAGGTAGCTGCAACTGCAACGAGACCGTCGTGGTGACCGAAGGCGCACCCGCGCACCATGCTCCGGTGGTGCATCACCGCAGCAAGAACGTGCGCGTTTATCGCAAGTGATGTTCAACTGCTGACCGGCGTGTCGACATAGCCGGTCAGCCCCCAGGGATCATAGGGGCCGAGCACCAGCTGCTCGAACGTGCCCATGCCGCTCTCGCCGTCGCTGGTGGTGACGCGGCAGAGGATCTGCACGTGCAGGTTGCCCATGTCGGGGGCGAGCGGATCGAGCGCGGCGAGATCGAATTCCTCACGCTCCACCGCCAGCGCGCCATGGTGGAGGCCATGGCCCCAGCGCGGGCAGGTATAGCCAAGCCCACGCATCTGGAAGCGCTGCACCGGCTCGAACGTCACCATCAGCGGCCCGCTATCGGTTTCGATGCTGAGCTCGCCGCCCGCTGGCCAGCGGGTGCCGGGATGATGACGGGTCGTCATGCGCGCGGCGGGGGTCTCGACAAAGCCGTCATGTCCCGCGCCATCGGGGGCGATCGCGGCACGAGTGTTCCATGGCGTGCCACTGCGATGCGCGTTCAAATGGAAGAACAGGCTGCGCCGCTCCAGATTGACCGGGGTCCATTGCCAGAAGAAGCACGGCTGGCGGCTGGCCGAATGCGGCTGCATGTCGGCGGCGCCTACTGGTCGCACCCCCCAGCTTCGATCGCGGGTACCGCTGCACCCCTGTGCGAGCGCGATCCGCTCGCCATCGACCTCGATCCAGCCGGCATAATGGCCATTCTGCGTCATCCGCGTATAGTCCATGAAGGTGCGCGGGCCGTTGCGAAAGTTGAAGCGCGGTTCCTCGATCGGGAAGGCGCGACCGGTAAAGGTCAGTTCCGCCCTGATGCCTTCGCCATCGACATGCACGCGCAGCACACGGAGCGGTTCGATCACCTCGATCCGGATCGGGCCGACCTCCAGGTCCATCCGCTCCATCCCAAGTTCTCGCGATGCATGAAGATTGTGCTGCACGCCATTGCGAATGCAGGAAAAACTGGCGTCGGCTATGTCAAGGTGCGGGTAGACACCGAAGGCCAGCGCGAAAAAGCCGCTGCCATCGGGGTTATAGCCGTTGAAGAAATAGCGGTCGTAGAAGTTGCGGTCGGTTCCTGAATAGGCAATCGGCTCGGCCGTCTGGTGCAGAGGAAAGTCATCACCTTTGGTCAGCATGTGCTTGTCTCCGCTTGTTTCTCTGCATGGTCGAGCAACGCCTGAATGCTGCCATGGTCGAGCGCGAGGCTGCAGGCGCCTCGGGCCATCGACAGGAAATTGGCATCGCCGCGTTCGGTGCGCTCGACAAAGGCGGCGCTGAACACGGCGGTGGACAGGCCGGTCAGCGCGCCGATGCGATACTCGTTCCAGATGTCGGCGCGGTGGCGCGGCACGCCCAGCCGGGTCATCTCGGCGCAGTACAGGTCGATCAGGTCCATTTCGTGCGCACGCCGCAGTTCGGTGCCGATCCCCGTCCCCAGGAAATAGCCGAGATCACTGGTCCCGCCGCCGGTTACGCACGTCTGCCAATCGACCACCGCCAGCGGCTCGGCACCCCCGCGGATGTCGAACAGCATGTTGTCGAGCCGGTAGTCGCCATGGGTGATGCAGCGCGTCGATGGGGTGAAATGGAACCACGCGGCGCAATGCGTGGCCAGCTGTTCGCAGATATCGAGATATTCGGGCTCGATCTGTCCGGCATAGCGCTCGCGAAAAATGGCCTGGGCCCCGGGATAGGCGGAGATGATCCAGTCGCGCGCCGCAAGGTCCGGCAACAGCCAGTCTTCGTCGAGCAACGGGAGGCCATCGGTGGACGCGTGGAGCAAGGCCGCCTCGCGCACCGCTGCCTCGGCCTCCGCCAGCGTGCACGAATGGAGCTGGTTGCCCACCCGGGCGGGGCCGAGATCCTCGAACAGCAGGATGAAATCGCATCCCGCCTTGTCGATCAGCGCGGCATAGACCCTTGGAACTCGCATCGGGATGTGCGGGGCGACGCGCGCGTAGAAATTGACTTCGCGCAGATAGAGCCGGAAATGCGCTGCCGTTGCACGGCTGGTCGCATCGCGCGAGGGCAGTTTCGCGGCAATGGATGTCGGCGCGTGCGGGGCAGGGCGATCATAGCCCAGGTTGATCCGCACGGTATCGCCGACCTGACCGGTGCCGATCGGCGCGATATCGAGCGAGGTGATCTGCGCGCCGTGCAGCGCATCGCTGGCATCGAGCGTGGCCTGCAGCCACTCGCGGCTGATCTCTTCCGCTCGCGTGGGAAATCCCGGCATCGCTCTCCTTTCCACCGGATCGCGTCCGGTGACTGTTTAATCGTACGATTAAACAAGCGAGGGCGAATTGCAATCCGTCAAATACGGGGGGGGCGAGCTGGGGTGTGTCAGGCGAGTTCGCTCGCCAGCCGTGCCTGCATCTGGTGCACCATCGGGTGCATCGCCTGGATCTCCGCGAACCCGAGCCGATCGGCTTCGAGCGATCGTTCCAGTCGCACCAGGCGATCGAGAAGGTGCTGGGTCTCATAGACCAGCCGCTGTGCTTCGGCAGGCAGCCGGGCGACGACGAACGGGTCGCTGCTGCTGCATTTGCCCAGCGAGCGGCTGCGGCTGCGCAGCTGGTGCTCGGAAAGCTCTCCCGCAAAAAACGCCTTCTGGTTGAGCAGCCACGCGATCGAATGCATCAGCCGCGTGGTCACGCGCAGCGACTCGCACGACATGTCGATGCGGATTTCGTCCTGATCGGCGACGCCCTGCTGCTCGACGGTGAGCTCGAAATAGGAGCGGGCCTCGTCGGCGAGCACCATCGCTTCGACGTAGAGCGACTCGACCAGCTTGGCCGTGAAGGGGGATTGGATGCTTTCCATTTGGCTTGTCTGCCAAATCTGCGAGGACCTGCACAGATCAAAGACTTGGTTAACGCACGGTTACACCTCCGTGTGTCAACTCGGAACAGTCACTTCGCCGCGCGCGAACCGGTTCAGGCGATGATGTCGGGGATGAGATAGTCTTCGAGAATGGCGATCTGGTCGCGCAGCATCAGCTTGCGCTTCTTCAGCCGGGCAAGCTGCAGCATGTCGGGAGTGCCGCCGTTGCTGAGCGCAACGATGGCATGATCGAGATCGCGATGTTCAATGCGCAATGAGGCCAGCTTCTGCCGGACTTCTTCCTCTGTCACGCGCGCGCCCTTTCCCCACCACAGCCCGCCGCCGAAAACGGTGCGGAATCGCCATAGCGCAGGCGCGAGGCCTGCCGGTTATCGCGGTTATGGAATGTTTCGCCGCAATGCAAGCGCGCCTGTGCATAACCGCAAAGACAGGCCGGAAATTTTATGTTTAGATTGTGCCCCCACGATGAGAAGGCAACGAGTCGAAGGAGACATACATGCTGAACGACAGCCATACCGAAGCCCTCAAGGCCAAGCATGCTGGTATCGAACGGATGATCCACGACGAAGAGCGCAGGCCGGCACCCGACACTGCGCTGATCGCCAAACTCAAGAAGCAGAAACTGCGTATCAAGGAGGAAATCAGCCTGCATTGATCAGGCTGATCTGATCACCGCGGATGTCGGCCGGGGGGCCTGACGTCCGCAAAACCGCCCGGCGCGCCTGCAAGGCCTGATATAGGCCGGGGGCAGAGCGCGCGTCGGGCGAGGGGGGCTCCCGCCAGCCGCGCTAGCGCAGCACGCTCAGCGGGTCGACCAGTCGGACATCGTGCATCTGGTCGAGATAGGCTTCGTAATAGCCCTTGTGGGACAATCCCACCACGGTGAGCATCCGGGTTCCCGGATAGCGGCCCAGCACATCGCGCATGTTCGCCACCATGCGCAGGTTGCGCGTTTCCCAATAGGCCAGATACTGACGGCCGAAGCCCTGCGGCGAGGGTTCGGCCAGCGCTGCCCCGAAATCCGACCGATAGACCAGCATCGGGCCGTCGGGAGCATTATAGGTGCGGTAGAGATTCAGCAGGCCGTCGGGCTGATCCAACCTGGCTTCGAGCGCGGCGCTCATGTCCTGGCGAGCCTTGGAAGCAGGATTGTCCCAGGCTGTGGTAATCGCCTGTTCGAAGGCCTTGTTTTCCGCCGGGTCGCTGGGACTTGGGGTATCGGCTGAATGGTCATCCACGCTCCACAGCCGCTCCAGTCCTAGCCTTGCCGCCAGCGCAGCAGCGATCTGGCAGGTTTCGTCTTTTCGCATGAGCCGGCCCTCGAGCCATTGCACCAGCGGCTCGGTCAGACCGTCGCCCGCCCTGCGTTCTTCGGGAGGCAGGCGCAGCCATTGGACGATCGCCGAACCCGGCTCTCCCGCCGCGAGAAAGACCGCCGCAAGATGGCGCCGCTGGCCCGGTGTTGGCGCGGCCGGCCAGTCCGCCAGCAGCCGCTCAGCCTCGGCATTGGCGGCTGGCAAATCCAGCCCGGTCGCTGCGGCCGCTGCTGCCGGGTCGAAGCAATAGGTCTTCACCGTCTCGGCATAGCGCTGCGGATAGCGGCGCAGGCTGTCGCATTGCAGGCCTGACAGGTTTTCGGTCGCGATCGCCGTGGGGTGCCACGCTGCGAGCCGATCAAGCAAGGGAGTGAGCAACGCGTTGAGTGCCGCGGTTGTGTCGCGGTCGGGCAGGCCGGCTAGATGCGGCGTGCCGAGCACGAGAACCTCGTTAGGTGCGCCCTTTGGCGGCCCTTTCAGCGCGTCGGGACGGAAGTTCGGGCGATATTCCTGCGCTGCAAGCGGCGCCGCTGCCAGGCCCAGCGCGGCGACGATGGGCATGGCCCGTGTCAGGCCTGCAACGAATGACGATGGAAAAGGCACGATGACCCCCGGAATTGTTGTGTATTGCTGTGTTGCTACACTGCGTCAACAAGGCTGTCTATCGTCCAATCATCCCCCAAATCGGATGGAAGCCCGGATGGCGTGCCGTCTCGCTGCGTGCTAGACCCCCTTGCATGTCCGAAGCCCAGATCAACGCCACGCTCGCCGCCCGCAACATTCTCACCCGGCTTCACGATGTCATGGCCGCGCGCACCAACGCGCAGGCCAAGCTCAATCAGGTAGTCGACATCATCGGGGATTCGCTCAACAGCGAGGTGTGCTCGATCTATCTGCTGCGCGAGGGCGTGCTCGAGCTATTCGCGACGCGCGGCCTCAATCAGGAAGCGGTGCACGTCACCAAGCTGGCGCTGGGCCAGGGCCTGACCGGCACGATTGCCAAGAATGTCGAGACGCTGAACCTCGCCGAGGCGACCGCGCACCCCGACTTCCAATATCGTCCCGAAACCGGCGAGGAAAAGTTCCACAGCTTTGCCGGCGTGCCGATCGTGCGGATGGAGCGCGCGGTGGGCGTGCTGTGCATCCAGCATGTCGAGCCGCGCCGCTATCTCGAGGTCGAGATCGAGGCGATGCAGACCGTGGCGATGGTCCTGTCCGAGCTGATCGCCAATGCCGGGCTGGTCGATGCGCAGGCAGCGCTCGATGGTGGCGCCGAACGCACCCATTCGCAGCGTGAAATGGGTTTCCCGCTCGTCGCGGGGCTTGCCAGCGGCAAGGCGGTCTTCCACCAGCCGCGCATCACCATCGAGCATGTCGTCGCCGAGGATGTCGAGGCCGAGCGCCAGCGCGTCTATTCCGCCTTCATCAAGATGCGCGAGCAGATCGACAAGATGGCGAGCCAGGCCGAGTTCGGCAAAGGCGGCGAGCATGACGAGGTGCTCGAGACCTACAAGATGTTCGCCTATGACGAAGGCTGGTCGCGCCGGATCAACGAGGCTATCGACAGCGGCCTGACCGCCGAGGCCGCGATCGAGCGCGTTCAGCAGCGCACGCGGATGCGGATGCGGCAGATCGACGACCCGCTGCTCGCCGACCGGATGCACGATCTGGAGGACCTGTCGAACCGGCTGCTGCGGATCGTCTCGGGCCAGATCGGCACGGCGGCGCAGATGGGGCTGCGCCAGGATACGATCCTGATCGCGCGCAATCTGGGGCCGGCGGAACTGCTCGAATATGATCGGCGCAGGCTGAAGGGCGTGATCCTGGAGGAAGGATCGCTGACCGCCCATGTCACCATCGTCGCGCGGGCGATGGGCATTCCGGTGATGGGCCGGATGCGCAACATCCTGCACCAGGTGCGGCAGGACGACCATCTGCTGATCGACACCAACGAGAATTCGGTGCTGATCCGTCCCGCGCCGCAGGTGATCGAGGCGTTCGAGGCTAAGTTCCTGCGCAGCCGCGAGAAACAGGCCGCCTATGCCGCGCTGCGCGATGTCGAGCCGCGCACCACCGACGGAACGCGGATCGACGTGCTGATCAACGCAGGTCTGCGCGACGACATCGCGCATCTCGCGGTCACCGGGGCCGATGGCGTGGGGCTGTTCCGCACAGAGTTCCAGTTCCTCGTGTCCGCGACGCTGCCGCAGCGGGAGCGCCAGCTGCGGCTCTACCGCGACGTGCTCGATGCGGCGGGCGAAAAGCCGGTCGTGTTCCGCACCGTCGATATCGGCGGCGACAAGTCGCTGCCCTATCTGCGCGAAGACGGGCCGGGCGAGGAAAATCCTGCCATGGGCTGGCGCGCGGTGCGTGTGGCTCTGGAGCGCGACGGATTGCTCAAGGTCCAGGCACGCGCGTTGATCGAGGCGGCGGCGGGCAAGACGCTCAATGTCATGTTCCCCATGATCGCCGAACCCTGGGAGTTCGACGCGGCGCGCCAGGTGTTCGACGATCAGCTCGCCTTTCTCAAGGGGCGCAAGAAGCTGCTGCCTGATCGCATCCGCTTCGGGGCGATGCTGGAAGTGCCTGCGCTGGCCGAAACGCTCGATATATTGGGGCCAAAGATCGATTTCCTCTCGATCGGCACCAACGATCTTACGCAGTTCCTGCTCGCGGCGGACCGTGCGCATCCCAAGCTGGCGCAGCGCTATGACTGGATTTCGCCGGCCATCCTGCGCTTCATCCGCAGGGTCGTCAAAGCGGTCGAGCCCTATAATATCGACCTGACCGTCTGTGGTGAGATGGGCGGGCGGCAGCTTGAAGCGCTTGCGCTGCTCGCGGTCGGCATTCGCCGGCTGTCGATCACCCCGGCTGCTGTCGGTCCGATCAAGGCGATGGTGCGCTCGCTCGACCTGCAGACCGCCACGGCCAAGATGGATGAAATGCTGGCCTATCCGCCTGCCAACATGCGGGAGGTGCTGCAGGATTGGGCCATCGCACAGGGGATGGAACTCGGCTGAGGCAATCCTTTACGGTCAGCCATTTGCGACACAATCGTTACAACTGTTTTCAAGCCCGAATGGGTTAAGATTCCGCCAATTTCGTTGACTTCGGGATTGGTTCATGTTTCTCCCGAAATGGAGCCAACAGGATAACCGGGACGACCCGGATCGGGAGCGCAAACGTGTCTGACACGCCCTATAACGCAGGTGGTGCGTCATCCGAGGATGGCGCGACCACCGGGGATCTGTTTCCGCCCGCGCATGTGGGCGAGCGGCTGGCCTCTGCCCGTGTGGCGCGCAGCCTGACACTCAACGACATCGCCTCGCGCACCCGCATCCCCATGCGCCATCTCGAAGCGATGGAGGCGGGCAAGTTCGAGACGCTGCCCGGCCGCACCTATGCCATCGGCTTCGGCAAGGCCTATGCGCGCGCGGTCGAACTTCCCGAAGAAGAGATTGCCCAGCAGATACGCGAAGCGCTTGGTGGCGCGTCACACGTCCCGACCCGCGAGGTCACCCAGTTCGATCTCGACGAGCCGAGCAAGGTCCCGTCGGCCAAGCTGGCGCTGCTTGCGGCGGTGACCGGCGCGGTCATCCTGCTGGCCGGGTTCGGTATCTGGCGCAGTTATCTGTTCCCCGCGGCCAATGTCGAGGAACTTGCCCAGGCCGCCGATGCGGCCTCCGCGAGCGATGCCGCACCTCCCAAGCGCAAGGCTGGCGGCACGGCGCCATCCGCGCCTGCAGTCGATCCCAAGGCAGAGGTCGTGTTCACCGCCACCGAGGACAATATCTGGATCAAGTTCTATGATGGCGAGGGCAAGCAGCTGATGCAGAAGCAAATGGCGCTTGGCGAGCAATATACGGTGCCGGCCGACGCGGTGAACCCTCAGGTCTGGACCGGTCGCCCCGATGCGTTCGAGATCACCGTGGGCGGGCGCACGGTGGCACCGCTCGGTACTTCCGAAGTTGCGGTCAAGGACGTGCCTGTGACGGCTGCCGCGCTGATGGCACGCCCGGCTGTCCCGGCAGCGACGGCCAGCCAGGAAAGCCGCAGCGCCAGTACCGAGGGCTGAGCTGCATCAGCGCTTCGGTCAACTGGCGTTCAGTGACGTCATGCCATCCAAATTCGTGCTAGCGCGGCTTTGACGAAAGCGGCGATCGCCCTATAGACCTTTTGTGCCTGACATCCGTTCGATCTGGAGCCTGACATGACCACCGCCCGCCTATCACCCGTAATTCCGCGCCGGATCGGCCTTTCTGCCCGGATGCTCGCTGGCACGGTGATGGCGGCGCTGGTCGCCACGGCCAGTCCCGCAGCGGCGCAGGCCGCTCCGCTGGAACCGCGCGTCAAGAAGCTGGAATCGGAAATGCGCGCGGTGCAGCGCAAGGTCTTTCCGGGGGCCTCGGATCGATTCTTCGAGCCCGAAATCGCAGCGCCGACTGCCACGCCGACCCCCAGCGGTGTTTCGGCGAGCGCGCCGCTGACCGACCTGCTCCAGCGCGTGGACACGCTGGAAACCCAGATCACCCGGCTGACCGCTCAGACCGAGGAGAACGGCTTCAAGATCGGCCAGCTCGAAAAGCGGCTCCTGCAGCTTGAGGAGCAGGCCAAGGCCGCCGCTGCGGCCGCCTCCGCAGCACCCGCACCGACGGCTGCTCCCGTCGCTGCGGGAGCAGGTGCCGCAACGCCGCGTCCTGCAACGCCTGCGGCGGCGAGCGCTGCCGCTGCGGCCCCGAGCGCCGAACGCGTCGCCGCCGTCGCCAAGATCGAGAAGCCGCAAAGCGCCGATGCGGGCGAGGACGCCTATCTGTACGGCTATCGCCTCTGGGAGGCGAAGTTCTTCCCCGAGGCGCAGGCGCAGCTGCGTTTCGCGCTGGAAAAGCATCCCAAGCACAAGCGGTCGAGCTACACCCGCAACCTGCTCGGTCGGGCCTATCTCGACGATGGCAAGCCGAGCGCTGCGGCCAAGATGTTCGCCGAGAATTACGAAAAGGAACCCAAGGGTGATCGCGCGCCTGAAAGCCTCTATTTCCTGGGCGAATCGCTGATCAAGCTCAACGAAAAGCCCAAGGCCTGTGTCGCCTTTACCGAGCTGGCCGAAGTCTATCCCGAAGTGGCGGCAGGACGTCTGTCGGACCGGCTCGCTGCCGGGCGCCGCAATGCCGGATGCAAGTGACGCGGACCTGAATCGCGTCAGCGCGGCCCTCACCGCGCTGACGGGCGACAGCAAGGCGCATCTGCTGCTCGCCGTCTCTGGCGGGCCCGACAGCATGGCGCTGACCGATCTGGTCCGGCGCGGCTGGCTCGGCCCGGTGAGCGCGGCGACCGTGGACCATGGTCTGCGCCCCGAAAGTGCCGACGAGGCGGAGATGGTGGCGCGGTTTTGCGCCTCGACTGGCATGACGCACGCGGTGCTCCGCCCCGACCAGCCGATAACGGGAAGCCTGCAATCGGTGGCGCGCGCGGCGCGCTATGCATTGCTCGCTGCGCATGCCGATGCGATCGGCGCGGCCTTCATCGTCACTGCGCACCATGCCGACGACCAGCTCGAAACCATGCTGATGCGGCTTGCGCGCGGCAGCGGGGTGGACGGCCTGGCCGGGGTGCGCGCGCGCAACGGCCGGATCGTGCGTCCGCTGCTCGGCTTTCGCAAGACCGAGCTGGTCGCGCATTGCGAGCGCAACGCCATTGGCTTTGTCGAAGATCCCAGCAACGCGAATGCCGATTTCGACCGGGTGAGGATGCGGCGCGCGCTGCAAGACTTCGAGGGCATCGACCCGCGAATGGCTGTGCGATCGGCACATGCGCTCGCACAGGCAGGCGAAGCGCTCGACTGGATCGCAGCGCGCGAAGCAGACGGCGTTCTGGTGGCCGACCGTCAGGGGGTCCGGCTGGTGGAGACCGGCTATCCGCCGGCATTGCTGCGGCGTCTGTTGCAGATCGCGCTGCGCCGGGTCCAGAGCGATATCGACATGCGCGGACCCGCGCTCGACCGGCTTCTCGATACGCTGGCAGGCGGAGGGCAGGGGATGATAGGCGACGTCCTGTGCGGGCCCGCGGCGGACGGCCGGGGCTGGCATTTGCGGCCCGCTCCGCCACGCGGCGCTTCGACCAAGGGTTCTGCGCCAGAATAATGTCGATCGCAGGCCAAAGCGCGGGCAGATTATATTGTCATTCAGGATTAGCTGCCTATCTTGATCATGGTTTATGGCTGCAAAGGCTTTGAGATGAACGACGATCAGGATCCCGGTTCGAACCAGAACGGCTGGATGAAGAACATGCTCATCTGGGCAGGGGTCATTATCGGCCTGCTCGTGGTCGTGTCGCTCATCGATACGCGCGGCTCGGCCGATCGCGGCAGTTCGATCAGCTATTCCACTTTCCGCGACCGCGTGGCCGATGGCCAGGTCAAGAATGTCGTGATCTCGTCCGATCGCGTGACCGGCACCTATGTCAATGACGAGGCCTTCTCTGCGGTTCGCGTCGAAAACGACCCGACGCTGATCCCGCTGCTCGAGGAAAAGGGCGTCGACTATAGCGGCAAGGCGATTGAACAGCCCAGCCTGCTGGTCGCGATCCTGTTCCAGTCGCTTCCCTTCATCCTGATCATCGCCATCGCGTTCTTCGTTCTGCGCCAGGTGCAGAAGGGCGGCGGGGCGAGCGGCGCGATGGGCTTCGGCAAGTCCAAGGCCAAGCTGCTCACGGAAAAGGCTGGCAAGGTCACCTTTGCCGATGTCGCCGGTATCGACGAAGCGCGCGAGGAGCTGCAGGAAATCGTCGAGTTCCTGCGCGATCCGAGCAAGTTCGCGCGGCTTGGCGGACAGATTCCAAAGGGTGCGCTGCTGGTCGGCTCGCCCGGTACCGGCAAGACGCTGCTCGCCCGCGCGATCGCGGGTGAGGCGGGCGTTCCCTTCTTCACCATTTCGGGCTCTGACTTTGTTGAAATGTTCGTCGGCGTCGGCGCGAGCCGCGTGCGCGACATGTTCGAACAGGCCAAGAAGAACGCGCCGTGCATCGTGTTCATCGACGAAATCGACGCCGTCGGCCGCCATCGCGGATCGGGCCTCGGCAATTCAAACGACGAGCGCGAACAGACGCTGAACCAGCTGCTGGTCGAGATGGACGGTTTCGAGGCCAATGAGGGCATCATCATCATCGCGGCGACCAACCGTCCCGATGTGCTTGACCCCGCGCTGCTGCGTCCGGGCCGTTTCGACCGCCAGGTCGTTGTGCCCGTGCCCGATATCGAGGGCCGCGAGAAGATCCTGCAGGTGCACATGAAGAAGGTGCCGCTGGCTCCCGATGTCAACGCGCGCGTCATCGCCCGTGGTACCCCCGGCTTCTCGGGCGCCGACCTCGCCAATTTGGTCAACGAGGCCGCTCTGCTCGCCGCGCGTCGGGGCAAGCGTCTGGTGGCGATGAGCGAGTTCGAGGCGGCCAAGGACAAGGTCATGATGGGCGCCGAGCGCAAGTCCATGGTGATGACCGAGGACGAGAAGCGCATGACCGCCTATCACGAGGCCGGCCATGCCATCGTTGCAGTGCACGAACCCGCGTCGGACCCGATCCACAAGGCGACGATCATTCCGCGCGGTCGCGCGCTGGGCATGGTGATGCGTCTGCCCGAGCGCGACGTGTACAGCTATCACCGTGACAAGATGTACGCGAACCTCGCCGTCTCCATGGGTGGCCGCGTCGCCGAGGAAGTGATTTTCGGCTATGACAAGGTTTCGTCCGGCGCGAGCGGTGACATCCAGTACGCGACCAAGCTGGCGCGCGACATGGTCACCAAATGGGGCATGTCGGACGAGCTTGGCCCGTTGCAGTACGAGGAACAGTCGGAAGGCTATCTCGGCTATGGCCAGAGCCAGCGTCTGATGATGTCCGACGAGACCGCGCGCAAGATCGATGCGGAAATCCGTAAGGTCGTCGATCAGGGCTATGATCGCGCCAAGCAGGTGCTGAGCGATCATGTCGACCAGCTCCACACGCTGGCGCAGGCGCTGCTTGAATACGAGACGCTGAGCGGCGACGAGATCAAGGAACTGCTCGACAGTGGCAAGCTCGACCGGCCCGATGGCAGCAAGGTCAAGCCCGATGTCGCTCCCGGCATCGGCGCAGTGATCCCGCGTGCCGGCAAGCGCAAGGGGCCGTTCCACGATCCCAAGCCGCAGGGCGCCTGATCGCTCCCTTGCGGGCCAGACAGGGCCGATAGTGTGCGTATCGGTATGATCTTGATGACGGCGCTGGCGCTTCAGGCACCGGCGCCGTTGTCGCAACCAACCCCCATGCCGATCGAGACCGTGCGTGAATTCCTTGTTGCTGCAAAGGCCCTGATGGCGAAAGGAGCAGGCGGGGTAGGGACTCCCGAAGCGGACGCGGTACGGCAGACCATACAGGATGCGGCCAAGGCCTATCGCGCCGCGCTGGCCGAAAGCGCCAGCCGGGGGGAAGCGGTGCCCAGCTGTCCCCCTCCGCCTGGCCAGGCACAGCTTACCATTCCCGATCTGATCGGTGACTTTCAGGCTTTCCCGGAAGCCAATCGCGACATGCCCGTCACCACCGCCTTTGCGCTGGTCATGACCTTGCGTTATCCTTGCGTTGCGGCGCAAAAATGAGGTCATTTGCCGTTCATCAGGCAATGATAGACAGGCTGCGAGATCATGGAGGGAGCATGGGCATGAAGCGGGGCGTTCAGGCGGGCATTCTTGCAGCGGTGGTGATGCTGTCGACCGGAGCGGCATCGGAAATGACCGTGGGCGAGTTTCTGGCGGGAATGAAAAAGGCCGAAAGCATGGGACCTGCTGCCTTGCTGTCGAGCGACGTGCGCGCCTTGCGGGCAGAGTCGGACCGGGTACGCGAGCTGTATGTGGCCGACATTACCCGGCAGAAAAAGGCGGGCGGCAAGATGCATAGCTGCCCACCGGCCAGCGACCGTCCCAAGATGACCGGCGAGGAACTGCGCCAATATCTCAGCAGCCTTCCTCCGTCGGCGCAGAAAAAGCCGTTCCGGGTCGCGGTCTACGACCTGATGAAGAAGAAATTTCCCTGCAAGTAACGCGAGGCGAAAATCGTCCCCCGGCTTTGCGGCGCGGGGGGCGATGAAGCTCAGGCGGCGAGAAAGCCTTCGAGTCGCCCGCGAATGATCTGCTCCGCCTCGGTCATGATCCGGTCGATCAGCTCCTTGCAGGTGGGAATGTCATGGATCAGGCCAGCGACCATGCCGCAGCTCCAGGCACCGGCATCCATGTCGCCTTCCATCATGATCCGCGGGTAGACGCCCGCGACCTGCTCGATGATGTCAGTGAACTGAAGGTCCTTGCCCTTTTCCTTTTCGATCACCAGCAGCTTTTCCACCGCCTCGTTGGTCAGCACGCGCTCGGTATTTCGCAGCGGGCGCATCACCAGCCGTGTATCGAGCTCGGATGCGGCCACGATCGCCTGTTTCACATTCTCGTGCACCGGCGCTTCCTTGGTTGCGATGAAGCGGGTGCCCATGTTGATTCCATCGGCACCCATGGCGAGCGAGGCCACCAGCGAACGTGCATCGGCCTGGCCACCCGAAGCGACGAAGGGAATGTCGAGCTCGTCGGCGGCGCGGGGCAACAGGATCATGTTGGGCACGTCGTCCTCGCCCGGATGCCCGCCGCATTCGAAGCCGTCGACCGAGACCGCATCGCAGCCGATCGCCTGGGCCTTGAGCGCGTGGCGCACGCTGGTGCACTTGTGGATCACCTTGACGCCCGCTTCCTTGAGATAGGGCAGCACCGATTGCGGATTGTTGCCTGCAGTCTCCACCGCCTTGACGCCGTTTTCGATGATGACGCGGACATAACCGGGATAATCGGGCGCGGTGAGCACGGGGAGGAAGGTCAGGTTCACGCCGAACGGCTTGTCGGTCATCGCCTTGCACTTCTTGATTTCGGCATCCAGATCCTCGGGCGTCTTCTGCGTGAGGCCGGTGATGATGCCGAGCCCGCCCGCGTTCGACACGGCGGCCGCCAGTTCGGCAAAGCCGACATAGTGCATGCCGCCCTGGATGATCGGATGCTCGATGCCGAACAGCTCGGTAATGCGGGTCTTCATGAGGCTCTCTCCTTTATCTTATTGATTCGAGGGCAGATCAGACGAACAGGGCGACCGATTGCATTGCGGTCATCACCGGTTCGAGCCTGCTGTTCCATACCGTCATGTACTGGCTTGCCGCGCCATGATGCGCGTGGTGTGTGACCGATTCGAGCAGCCACCAGCCATTCTCGGTCTCGGGTGCGTCGGTGAGCAGGTTAACCTGCCAGTTCATGCTGCTCACCGGCCCTGCCACGTCCATCAGCCCCATGGCCGATGGCGGCAGTCCATCGCCGATAGCGAGCAATTCGGTCATCGGATCGAGCCCGTCGCGCTCGGCAAAACGGTGCCAGTTGGCGAGGCGTGGCGTGTTCATGCCCAGCTCGAGCCGCTTTTCGGGATATTCCATCTGCGACGTGAAGAATTCGGGCGGGCCGCTTCGCGTCTTGCCTTCCGCAGGGGGCGGCGCGACGTCGGGGCGGTGCACGCCCTCGAACTCGATCCGGCTCTCGCGCTTCGACATGAAGATGAAGGTGCCGATAAAGCCCAGCCCCTCGGCGCTGCGGATCTTGACCTCGACAAAGGCGGTGTTGCGGCCACGGCGCAAGAGGTCGGTCGAGATCGTCAGCTCGCCCGCCAGTGGCCCGACAAAGGCCACCTGGGCGGAGCGCAGCGGCGGCGCATCGGACACGGTCAATCGCGCGGCATGATGCGCCAGCGCGGAGGACAGGCCGCCATAGCAGGTGCGGCCCTGCATCCAGCATGGAGCGACGGAAACGGTCCAGCCATTGTCGGCGCGGACGAACGAAGCGAGGGTCTGAGCGAGATTCATCGCGCGATTAAGACCAGAGAATTCCGCCCGAATCCACCGGAAATTTGCCGCATTGCGGCTGCCGTTACGGATCGCTGGATATCAGGAGAGGGGAAGGCTGGTGGGCGTAGGAAGGATTGAACTTCCGACCCCTGCGATGTCAACA
>NZ_LSIS01000467.1:0-8115 GCF_001556365.1 Blastomonas sp. CCH1-A6
GTCACCGCCACGGCCGATCATCTGGCGCAGCTTTATGCGCGGCTTCGCGTCCTTCCGGCGACAACGATCATGCAGGGGAGCTTCTGATGCAGGAGCCGACCGAATTTTCGCGCCCCGTCGACCTTCGCGCGATTCCCCGGCAGATCGTCGAACTGAGCGCCGACGAGGCAGAGCGTGCCGCGCTCGCACGCCGGTTCGATATCGTCTCGATCGGTTCGCTGACGGCGACCGCCAGCATCGAGGAGCGCGCCTCGGGTGTCGATGTCTCGGGACGGATCGAGGCGGCGCTGGTCCAGTCCTGCGCGATTTCGGGCGAGGATTTCCCGGTGCACATTGCCTCCGACTATCGGCTGCGCTTCGTGCCCGAAGCCGAATATGAGGCCGCGCTGGCCGATGCCGGAGAGGAAATCGAGCTCAGCAGCGACGATCTCGATACCATTGCCTATTCGGGCAGCAGCATCGATCTGGGCGAGGCGATCGCGCAGACGCTGGCGCTCGAGATCGACCCTTATGCCGAAGGGCCGAATGCCGAAGCCGCGCGCGCCGAATACGGCCTCTCCACGCCCGAAGCGAGCGGGCCTTTCGCGGCGCTGCAGGGGTTGAAAAAGGGCCAGGAGGGCTAGGGCTTGGGCACGCCGATATTGTCGAGCAGCTGATCGATCGCGGCCACAGCCGCCGCATATTCGGGCGAATCGATGCTGCTATAGGTGCGCTCGAACAGCCCGGCATCCAGGCCCTCGGGTCTGTCCAGCGCCTCGCCCGGCAACAGCTGATCGTCGGTCACCGCCGCCAGCCGGGTCTGGAGGAAGCGGGCCAGCTGCGGGTTGGTCGCGGCGCGGGCGAAGCGTTCGCCCGAGCGGTCGGCGGCAAGATCGACGAACGAAAAGCCCGATCCGCCCTTGAGGCTGTCCGACAGCTCCTTGAACACACCCAGCGACTGCGCCGCCTGACCACCCAGGCTCGCCCCCAGCGCGGCGGAGAGCGCCCAGTGCTTGGCGAGATCGCCGCGCCCTGCCAGCGCGACCGGGTCGTCGGGCGGGGAACATGTGCTCACCAGCGGCAGCGACGCCCCGGCGAGGCGATCGCGATATTCGGGCACCGTCCGCATCGCGACCGCAAGGAGCAGACCGCGATTCTGTTCGGCCGGGCCGAGCTCCGCCGGACGCTCCAGCTGCCATGCGCGGCGGACGATGACGGCCAGATCAGGATCGGCATGGCGCGACAGCGCGCAATAGGCGCGCGCCACCCAGCGCGGATCGCTGGCCGTGCCGCCCAGCTGCGCAAGGCCAGCCAGCGCCGCGTTGCGCCCGGGATTGATCAGCACGACACGCGCGGCTTTCGGCGCGATCTGCACCTGCAGCAATGTCTCCTCGAGCGTCGGCGGATCGGGCATGTCGGGCTGGGCGATCGACCAGGCCTGACCGATCAGCCACCGCATCAGCCAGGCCGGAACGGGCAGATGGCCGATGCTGGCGCGCACGGTAGGCAGTCCCCGGCCTGCGCCGGTGCTGTGCGCCCTCGCCTCGAGGTTCAGCCACGCGCCCAGCGGCAGGCTGCGGCTCAGCCGCAGCACGAGTTCGGGCGGCGCAGCGGCGCGTCCCCGGGGTGCGATCAGCCGCGCCTCGGCCCGGCTCGGCGCGATTACCTGGCTCGCCATGGCCGAAAAGCCGTCGAGCTCGCTCTGCCGCAGGACGATCGTTTCGCGCGCGCCCGCGACGGCATTCTGCCCCGCGACCTGCTTGGCGATGCCGCGCGCCAGAGCGATGCTGCGCGCATCGGGCGGGACCGGCGGGCCGACCAGCGGTTCGCCATCGATCGCCAGAAAGGCCGCGACCAGCATCGCCAGCGCCAGCAGGCGCAGCAGCAGCGTCCAGCGGGAGCGCGTGCGCGGTTTCGGTGCTGCGGGGGTCATCGTGCGGCCTTGTGGGCGCGACTGGGCCCTGCGCAAGCAAAAAGCGCCGAAATCGCGAGGACTTCGGCGCTTATTGCGTTGAACCGATGAAGGTACCGGATCAGGCGGCGGGCAGAGCTGCCTGTGCCTGCTTGACCAGACCCTTGAACACTTCGCCCTCGTTCATCGCGAGATCGGCCAGGACCTTGCGGTCGAGTTCGATTCCGGCGAGCTTCAGGCCATGCATGAAGCGGCCATAGGTCAGGCCTTCCATGCGGGTCGCGGCGTTGATGCGCTGGATCCACAGAGCGCGGAAGTTGCGCTTCTTGGCCTTGCGGTCGCGATAGGCATACTGACCTGCCTTTTCGACGGCCTGACGGGCGATGCGGATGGTGTTCTTGCGACGGCCATAATAGCCCTTCGCCTGTGCGAGAATGCGCTTGTGCTTGGCGCGGGTGGTAACACCCCGTTTGATGCGTGCCATGAGTTATATCCTTGTGAAAATCGAGAGAAGGGGTCCGGCGGGATCAACCCAGGCCGTAGGGAGCCCATTTCTTGATGGTCTTGGCATCGGCGTCCGAAATGACGCTGGTGCCGCGATTCTGGCGGATATACTTGGCATTGTGGCTGATCAGCCGGTGGCGCTTGCCAGCGACGCCGTGCTTCACCTTGCCGGTGGCGGTGAGCTTGAAGCGCTTCTTGACGCCGCTCTTGGTCTTCAGCTTGGGCATTTTGGTCTCCTTTTTGGAAATCCGCATCAAGCGAACATGGCAGCCCATAACCAGCCAGCCCGCTTATTCGGAAGCGTGCGCGCCTAGCGGGATTCTGCGCCAATTGCAAGGCACAGAATCCCACGCGGCGGCTATGATCCGATCAGAGCCGGTGCATCGCGCAGATCTTGTTGCCGGCCGGGTCGCGCAGATAGGCGAGATACAGCTTCATGCCCGCGCCTTCGCGCACGCCCGGCGGATCCTCGATCGCGGTGCCGCCATGCGCCAGGCCGGCCGCGTGCCATGCATCGCAGGCCTCGGTGGAGCTGGCCGCAAAGCCGATGGTGCTGCCATTGCCGCAGCTCGCCGGCTGGCCGTCGATCGGCTTGGTCAGCAGGAACAGCCCGCCATTGTTCATGTAGATGACGCGGCCCTTGGGATCGACCATTCCGGGCTTGCCGCCCAGCGCAGCCATGGTCGCATCGTAGAACGCCTTGGACGCGTCGATATCGTCCGCGCCCAGCATGACGTGTGAAAACATGGAACTCTCCTGTTGTTGATCGGCCAGCTCTTAACCGAGTGGTTAAATCACCATGGACAAGCCGTCTGGCCCCCGTCAATATCCGGTTGCGCAAAGACAGCCATTGGCCGCCAAAGGTCAAGACAAAACGGGCTGGGCACATGGAGAGAGGAACGAGGCGATGAGGCTGAAAGCGGCTGTGGGGGCGGCGCTGGCGCTGCTGGTGGCATCCTGTTCGGGCGGAGGCGCGGACAACAAGGCGACCGACACCACCGGCATCGATGGCGCGCGGATCATCAAGGCCAGCGGCGAGGAATGGCTGAGCTATGGCCGCACCTATGACGAGCAGCGCTTCAGTCCGCTCGACCAGATCAATACCGGCAATGTCGGCGAGCTGGGCCTCGCCTGGTATGCCGATCTCGACACCGCGCGCGGCCAGGAGGCGACGCCGCTGGTGATCGACGGCAAGATCTACGTCACCACCGCCTGGTCGAAGGTCAAGGCGTTCGACGCCACCACCGGCAAGCCGCTCTGGGACTATGACCCCAAGGTGCCCGGCGAAACCGGGGTCAAGGCGTGCTGCGACGTCGTCAATCGCGGCCTCGCCGCCTGGGGCAACATGCTGTTCCTCGGCACGCTCGACGGCCGCCTGATCGCGCTTGATCGCGGCACCGGCCGCGAGATCTGGAGCAAGGTGACGGTCGATCAGGACAAGTCCTACACCATCACCGGCGCGCCGCGCGTGATCGACGGCATGGTCATCATCGGCAATGGCGGCGCGGAATTCGGCGTGCGGGGCTTTGTCGCCGCCTATGATGCCGCGACCGGTAAGCAGCTGTGGAAATTCTACACCGTGCCCGACCGGCCCGGCGCGAACGAGGCGGAATATCTGAAAGCCGCTGAGACCAGCTGGAAGGGCGAATACTGGAATATCGGCGGCGGCGGCACCGTCTGGGACGCAATGGCCTATGATCCCGAACTTGGCCTGCTGTACGTGGGCGTCGGCAACGGATCGCCGTGGAACCAGGCCTATCGCAGCCCCGGCGGCGGCGACAATCTGTACCTGTCGTCGATCGTCGCGATCAAGGTGAAGACCGGCGAATATGCCTGGCACTACCAGACCACGCCGGGCGAGACCTGGGACTATACCGCGACCCAGCATATCATGCTCGCCGACCTGGAAATCGGCGGCAAGACGCGCAAGGTGCTGATGCAGGCGCCCAAGAACGGCTTTTTCTACGTGATCGACCGCACGACCGGCGAATTCATCTCCGCCAACAATTTCGTGCCGGTCAACTGGGCGACGGGCATCGATCAGAAAACCGGCCGCCCGATCGAGAACCCGGCCGCGCGCGTCGACAAGACCGGCAAGCCCTTCATCGTCTCGCCCGGCCCGCTGGGCGCGCACAACTGGCACCCGATGGCCTATGACGCCAAGCAGAAGCTCGTGTTCATCCCGGCGCAGATCACCAGCTATCCCTATATCCCGGCGGCCGGCTGGAAGCCCTCCAAGATCGGCTTCAATGTCGGGATGGACACCGCGAACAACGCGATGCCCGCCGACAATGCCGTGCGCGAGGCCGCGAAAAAGGCGACCAAGGGCGTGCTGATCGCCTGGGACCCGGTGGCGCAGAAGGAACGCTGGCGCGTGACCCTGGGCGGACCGTGGAACGGCGGCGTGCTCGCCACTGCTGGCGGTCTTGTCTTCCAGGGCAATGCCATGGGTAATTTCGTCGCCTATGATTCGGCCAGCGGCAAGAATCTGTGGAGCTTCGAGGCACAGACCGGCGTGGTCGCAGCACCGATGACCTATAGCATCAATGGCGAGCAGTATGTCGCGGTGCTCGCCGGATGGGGCGGCGCATGGCCGATCACCGCCGGCGTGCTCAGCGACATGTCGGGCCCGGTGCGCAACATCTCGCGTCTGCTGGTGTTCAAGCTGGGCGGCAAGGGCAAGCTGCCCGCGATGCCCGCTGCCGACGCGCTGCCGCTCGATCCGCCTGGCCTCACGGCTGCGGCCGATGTCGTGCAGGGCGGCGCGCAGCTCTATGGCCGCTATTGCACTGTCTGCCATGGCGATGCGGCGGTCCAGGCCTCGGGCCGCGGCGGCATCATCCCCGATCTGCGCTATTCGGGCACGCTCTCCAGCGCCGAGAACTGGCAGATGATCGTCCATGACGGTGCGCTCAAGGACAATGGCATGGTCAGCTTCGCGCCGGTCATGTCGAAGCCCGAGATCGACAGCATCCGCCAGTATGTCATCGCGCGTGCCAACGAGGACAAGGCCCTGATGACGAAGAAGGTTGCGATGAAGTGACGCGGCGGCGGGGCGTCAGGCCCCGCTGCCTGCATCACGCACGCAGCGCGGCCTGTTCGGCCGGTTCCGCCTGCATCGGCGAAGGACGATCGAACAGATAGCCCTGCGCCTCGTCGCAACCTTCATCGACCAGCAGCTTGAGCTGGTCGAGCGTCTCGACACCTTCGGCCAGCACCGGAATGCCGAGCGAGCGCCCGAGTGCCAGCACCGCCCGGATGATCGCCTGCGCCTGCGGGCTCTCGCCCGATTGCAGCAGGAAGGACTTGTCGATCTTGATCTTGTCGAACGGGAAGGAATGCAGCGTATCGAGCGACGAATAGCCGGTGCCGAAATCGTCCATCGCGACCGAGACGCCCAGTGCCTTGATCCGCCGCAGACTGTGCAGCGCGCGTGCCTTTTCGGTGATCAGCGCGGTCTCGGTGATTTCCAGTTCCAGCCGGCGCGGTGCCAGCCCGGTTTCCAGCAGGATCGACGTGACCATTTCGGGCAGGTCCGGCTGGAGCAGCTGCACGGGTGAGAGGTTCACCGCGACCTTGTCCTGGCTGGTCCAGCTCGCTGCCTCCCGGCAGGCCGCCCGCAGCACCCATTCGCCGATCCGGAGGATCTCACCGGTCTGTTCGGCGATGGGAATGAACTCCATCGGCGAGATATGGCCCAGCCGCGGATGCTTCCAGCGCAGCAGCGCCTCATAGCCACTGATCTGGTGTGTGCGCAGCGAACGCTGCGGCTGGTAGAGCAGCCGGAACTCGTCGCGCGCCAGCGCGTGGCGCAGTTCGTTGGCGATCTGGCGGCGATGCCGCGCGTCCTCGTCCATGCCGGCCTGATAATAGCAGATCGTCTCGCCGGGGCTGGCCTTGGCGCGGTACATGGCGAGGTCGGCATTGTTGAGCAGCGATTCGCGCCCCTGCGCATCGCCCGGATAGGTGGCGATGCCGAAACTCGCGCCGACGCTCGCCGCCTCCCCCTCGCCGGGCGAAAGCGCACCGCTGATCCGGGCGACAAAGCCCTCGAGCTCTGCCGGTTCGTCATAATGCTTGGCCACCGCGAACTCGTCCCCGCCCACGCGCGCGGCAATCTCGCCCCGCTCGAGCACCTCGGCCAGACCGGTGCCGATCTGCTGCAGCACCCGGTCGCCCGCCGCATGGCCATGGGTGTCGTTGATCTCCTTGAACCGGTCGAGATCGATCGCGATCACCGCCACCTGACCCCGCTGCACCGCTGCCTGGGCCAGTTCGCCATCGAGCCACTGGTTGAAGCTGGTGCGGTTGGGCAGGCCGGTCAGCCCGTCGTGCAGCGCCATGTGCACGATCTGCTCTTCGGAACGCCGCCGTGCGGTAATGTCCTCGATCGTGGTCACCCAGCCGCCATCGGCCATGCTGCGGCTCGACATCGCGACGACCAGGTCCTCGTCGAGCTCGAGCACGAAGGGCGGCAGGCTGGGATCGCGCAGCGAATCTTCCAGCCGCGCCCAGATCCTGGCCAGCTGCGATTCGGCGGTCGCCTCGCCGGTGCGCGCGGCCAGCGCGGTGCGCAGAACGTCGAGCGCGCCGGTTCCGGGCGGGCATTGGCCGTCGCCCAGGCCCCACATTTCGGCAAAGCGCCGGTTTGCCAGCACCAGCCGCCCCTTGGCGTCGAACAGGCACAGCCCCTGGTGCATATGGTCGAGCGCGGCATCGCGATGGCGGCGCGCTTCGGCAATGTGGTCCTGGTCTTCCTTGAGCCGGGTGATGTCGCGGGTGATCTTGGCAAAGCCGAGCAGCTTGCCCGATTCGTCGCAGAAACGCTCGATGGTCACCTGCGCCCAGAAACGCGTTCCGTCCTTGCGCACGCGCCAGCCTTCGCCGCTGAACTTGCCCGTCTCGCGCGCGGTGACGAGCGCTCGTTCGGGCACGCCTTCCGCGCGTTCCTCGGGCAGGTAGAAGCTCGCCAGTGGCTTGCCGACAATCTCTTCCGGCCGATAGCCCTTGAGCCGTTGCGCACCGGCATTCCAGTTGGCGACCCGGCCTTCGGCATCGAGCATGTAGATCGCACAGTCCGAAATGCCCTTGATCAGCGCGCCGAACTGCATCTCGCTCGCGCGGATCGCCGCCCGGGTGCGCCGCGCGATGACGAGGCCGCTGAGACACAACGCCAGCAGACAGGCGGAGGCCAGCGTGATGAGGATCGACATGGTGGTCGGCGAGAGCAGCGCGCGCGAACCCTCGATCCGCGAGGGCACCAGATCGATCGCGGTCATGCCCGAAAAATGCAGCCCGACGATCGCGCCGGTCATGATCAGCGCCGCAGAAAGGCCCGAAGCCAGGCTGGTGCGGCGACGCGCCAGCGCCAGCGCCGGATAGAGCGGCACGATGGCAAGAGCGACCGACAGCGCCAGATAGCCGATATTCCAGCGGATAAGCGCGGGCATTTCGAGCGCGGCCATGCCAACATAGTGCATCACGGCAAAGCCCGATCCGGCGAGCACGCTCGCGGTGGCCAGCGCCCTTGCCCCCTGCCCGCGCGTTGCGATGAGCATCGCGGCGATGGTGGTTGCCAGGACGACCAGCAGCGACCCTGCGGTCCGCGCGATCTCGTAGCCGACGATGATGCCCGGGTCATAGCCGAGCATCGCGACGAAATGCGTCGACCAGATGCCGAAGCCGGTGGCGAACCCGCCCGCCACCGCCCAGCCCAGCCG
>NZ_LSIS01000468.1:0-237 GCF_001556365.1 Blastomonas sp. CCH1-A6
ACGCGGCGAGCTTTCGCAGCATGACCGATGGCGCGACATGGCCGGCCTTGATCGAGCCGACGAGGCGCAGCACGTCATCCCATTGTTCAGCGATGATGTCGGTGCGGATACGCTTGCCCATTAGCGGGGCGATGGCCGGATAGGCCTTAACCGGCGCGATCGGCGCGAGGCGCCGGTCTGGAAAGTCGCGCAGGCGCGGGCAGAAGCGAAATCCCAGCATCGCGCACAGGGCGAAGA
>NZ_LSIS01000047.1:0-338 GCF_001556365.1 Blastomonas sp. CCH1-A6
CCCGTTCCGGCCCCGCCCATACTGCTGACAGGGGGATCAGATGGGCGAGATTGATGGTGGAGATCGGCGGTTGCCGGACGTTGGCGTAGGTGTGGCCGGGCAGGCTCCCCAGCCATGCCTCGATCGCGTTCATCCCCTCGGGGATCACGGTGAAGTCGCGGCCCTGGATGACCTTCTCGACCAGCCGCAGCTTCTCGGCCGCAATGGCGGGATCGCCGTCCCACACCGTCACCGTCGCGGTGACATAGGCCATGCCGGCATAGTCGGAGCCCAGCTCTTGCAAGGCGGTGTCGGCGTCGGCGGCCTTGTTCGAGGCGTCGCTGTCGAGCAGCGTGGAC
>NZ_LSIS01000469.1:0-1970 GCF_001556365.1 Blastomonas sp. CCH1-A6
GCTCCGAACAGGTCTCGCAGGGCGCGACCGAGCAGGCCGCTGCCGCCGAACAGGCTTCTGCGGCGATGGAAGAGATGGCCGCGAACGTCAAACAGAATGCGGACAATGCCGCGCAGACCGAAAAGATCGCGCGCCAGTCGGCCAGGGATGCCGAGGTCAGCGGCGAGGCGGTGAACAAGGCCGTCGGCGCGATGCAGACGATCGCCGACAAGATCGGCATCGTGCAGGAAATCGCACGCCAGACCGACCTGCTCGCGCTCAACGCCGCGGTCGAGGCCGCGCGTGCCGGCGAACATGGGCGCGGCTTTGCGGTCGTCGCCTCCGAAGTGCGCAAGCTTGCCGAGCGCAGCCAGGGCGCCGCGGCCGAAATCAGCCAGGTCTCGTCGGAGACCGTCAAGGCCGCCGCGGAAGCCGGCGAGATGCTGAACAAGCTGGTGCCGGACATCCGCCGGACCGCCGAACTGGTGTCCGAGATCAGCGCCGCCTGCCGCGAACAGGACATCGGCACCGAACAGATCAACGAGGCGATCCAGCAGCTCGACAAGGTAACGCAGCAGAATGCCAGCGCCTCCGAGCAGATCAGCAGCACCTCCGAGGAACTGGCCAGCCAGGCCGAGGAGATGCAGCAGACCGTTTCCTTCTTCCAGCTTGACGAGCGACAAGCCCCCCGTGCCCGGCCCAAGACGCCCAAGCCTGTCGCAGCCAGAACCGCCAGGCCCGTGGGCAAGACGGCAAAGCCCGTCAGGCCCGCCGCTGCCAGGCCGAAGGCCGATAGCGTGGCGCATCAGCAGGAGCGGGTGAAGGGCTTTGCGCTGGATCTGGAACGCGGCGTAGCCGACGATGATGATGCCGATTTTGGAGAGGCAGCATGATCCGGCCTGTCTGACGCCTGACCCCATCCGAATTTTTGACACCCAGTGACCACCCCAGGTGGCGAGCGACCCCGCGCGCCCACCCCATTTGACCGAAGTGAGACTGAACCCATGCGTGCAACCATCAAGGCAAAACTGGCGGGCGCCTTCGCCTTTCTGCTGCTGATCACCGGCATTATCGGTGTTTTCGGCATCACCAACATGTCGACCATCAACGACAAGTCGACCGATCTGGCGAAGAACTGGATGCCCAGCATCGATGCCATCCACCGGATCAACACCGCGACGTCGGACCTGCGGATTGCGCAATACACGCATGTCGTTTCCACCGATCCCTCCGTGATGCGCCAGGTCGAGGGGCAGATGGACACCATCTTGCGCGACATCGCGACGCAGCGTGCACGCTACGAGAAGCTCATCTCTTCGGACGAGGAGCGCCAGATCTATCAGACGTTCGCGGGCAAGTTCGACCGATATCTGAAGGACGGCGACCGCTTCATCGCGCTCTCGCGCGCCAACCAGAATGTCGAGGCCGCCGCAGCGCTCGCCGCCAGCAAGACCCTGTACGACGATTTTTCCGCCGACCTGCTCAAGCTCGTCAATCTGAACACCGAGGGCGGCAACAAGGCGAGCGCCGAGGGCGATGCCGCCTATGCCGATGCGCGCAACCTGTTCATCGGGCTGCTGGTTGTCGCCATGATCGCGGGCATTGCCGCTGCCATCTGGATCTCGCTGACCATCTCGCGCGGCCTGAAGAATGTCAGCATCGCCATCGATGCCGTCGCCATCGGCGATCTCGACAAGGATGTCGTGGTCACCACCAACGACGAGATCAAGGATCTGGTCGATACCGTCAACCGCATGACCGCAAACCTGCGCCAGACCGCCGCGCTCGCCGAAACCATCGCGCATGGCGACCTGACCGTGCAGCACACCGCGCTGTCCGATGAGGACAAGCTGGGCCACGCGCTGATCGCGATGGTCGAGCGGCTGCGCATCGTCGTCGCCGACACCACCGCCGCGATCGGCAACGTTGCAGCCGGCAGCCAGGAACTGTCGTCGAGCTCCGAACAGGTCTCGCAGGGCGCGACCGAACAG
>NZ_LSIS01000470.1:0-4491 GCF_001556365.1 Blastomonas sp. CCH1-A6
CTGCTGGGTCGCACGATCGACCGCAACGACGGCAATCGTTACAGCTGCCGCTAAATTCGCCTGATCCGCAGCGGCAACGCGGACAGGTGTCCCGAGCCCCTCCCTGCATCGCTGCGGGGAGGGGTTTTTCGTTCTGGCCGCGATGCTTGCCAAGCCATGCGCCCCTGCCTATCCCATGCGCCTGTCAGAAAAGGGGAGCAGCGCGATGATCAACGGACCGATATTGGTAACGCAACGCCTGATCCTTCGCCCGCCGGGTCCGGAGGATTTCGAGCGCTGGGCCGAATTTTGCGCGGACGAGGAGACCATGCGCTTTCTGGGCGGGGTTCAGCCGCGCGCGGTCGCTTGGCGCGGACTGTGCTCTATGGCAGGCGCCTGGCACATCCGTGGATATGCGATGTTCTCGCTGATCACGCGCGACACTGGCGAATGGATCGGCCGTGTCGGCCCCTGGTATCCCGATGGCTGGCCGGGTGAGGAGGTCGGCTGGGGCGTTCTGCGCAGCCACGCCGGCAAGGGCTATGCGCTGGAGGCCGCCGTGGCCACGATCGATTACGCCTTCGATCTGCTGGGCTGGGACAGCGTCATTCACACGATCGATCCCGACAACAAGGCTTCGATCGCGCTTGCTGAACGTCTGGGTTCGTACAATCAGGGGCCAACCCGATTGCCGGAGCCGTATCAGGACCATCCGGTCGATAGCTATGGTCAGACCAAGGCTGAGTGGCAGGAAAACCGGAAGAAATTTGTCCGGTTTTGAAACGACTTAACGATGAATCCCGATTTGGGACGGTCTGGCATGCCAAAGCGTGCGGGTTAACCCTCTTTGCGCGGGACAGTTTCGCACGCCGCAAGGCATGGCTAACGTAACGCTAACGCCTTCTCTGACATGGAGAGGCATGAAGCCGATCTTGTACAGGATATCAGCCATGGCCCGACTTTCCTTCGCGACGACGCGCAACCTGCTGGCGCTGGGCGCTGCTGCGCTGGCGCTGGCTGCGTGCCAGAATGCCGGTGACAAGGCGGCGGAAAACGAGGACGCAGCGCTGCTGGCCGATGCCGCCGACCCGGCGATGAAGGGCGCGCTGGAAGACCAGATCCTGGTGGACCCCGATCTGGTCGACAAATCCAATCGCAATGCCGTGCTCGGCGAAGGCAGCGATGGTTCGGTTCCGTCGGCAGGGGCGGCCAAGGGCCAGCTCGCGGCGACCGAAAAGGCTGTCGCAGCGGCTATCGGCCCGCGCGGGCTTATCAAGGCGCCGGAACCGACAAAGGTTGCCGCCGAAGACTGCAAGGATTGCAACCAGGGCAGCACGCTGGGTGCCAAGGCCGCGCAGCAGAATGGCGTTTGTCAGGGCAAGCTCGATTACGCGATGACCTGGGCGAGCCGCATGCCCGCCGATTTCGCGGTCTATCCGCGCGCCAACGTCAAGGAAGCCGCCGGCGTCGCCAACGGCCAGTGCAACATCCGGGTGGTCAATTTCACCACGCCTGCGGCTCTGAAGAACGTGGTCGACTTCTATTGGACCAAGGCGAAGCGCAGTGGCTATTCTGCGGAATATCAACTGCGCGGCAGCGACCATGTTCTCGGAGGGACCAAGGGCAATGCAGCTTTTGTGCTATTCCTCAAGCCCATGGCCAATGGCGGAACCGAAGTCGATATCGTCGCCAGCGGCGGCCGCTGATCGCGATCAGAATCCATAGACCAGCGTCAGCCGGCTCGTCGTATCGGTGGGCGCGCGGCCCAGCGCCGGGTTCGATTCATACTGGATGGTGTAGGATAGCCGCGCCTTGAGCTTGCCGATCAGCTGCGAATCGAGCGCGGCGACCGAAAAGAGCGTGCTGCGCTCCTCGTCGACATAGGCGCTGGCGGCTTCGGTCAGTTGGATGGTCGGTGTCAGCTTGAGCTTGATATCGACGGAAGCCAGACCCGCCAGCACCGATTCATCCATTCCGGTAACCAGCCGCGTGAAGCGCCAGGCCGGGCCCGCCTTCACGCTCAGCTGCGCATTCTCGCCGGTCAGGATGCTGTAACCGACGCCACCGGACAGGCTGTAGCGCGCGTGAAAGCCCTGGAAGCGATCCTGCTCGTACTGGCCGAGGCCATAGACGTAACCGCGCTGGTTGAACTTGTAATTGGGCTCGGCGCTCACGCGATATTGCTCGCGCACAACGACGTTGCTGGTTTCCTGGTAATCGGCGCGACCGAGCAGCCCCAGCCGCCAATCCTCACCCTCGGCCACCAGCTTGAGCCCCGCCGCCAGCCCGATCCCCGGGGCGTTGCCGGTGGTGGTGAACGCGCCGAGCTCGCCTTCGCCCGAATATTTGACGGCGGCTGCCTGCTCGACCTTGGCTTGTTCGGTCTTCGGCTCCGCTGCGGCGGTCACGACAGGCGCGGGCGCGGGGGCTGGAGCCGGCGCGGGGGCCGCATTGGCGGCGCGAAAGGCGGCCACCTGCGCATCGATCGCCTCGGCAGACTGGGGATAAGCCTGCTTGGCATAGCGCACGACCGCGTCCAGCCCTGCGGCATCGCCCGATTGCAATGCGGTATCGATCAGCCTTGCAACCGGCTCCGGCGTTTGCGCCGCCAGGGGGAGTGCTGCGCAGGCGCACAGCACGAAAGCGCTGGTCAGGGCGCTGCGCAACAGCATCTGTCTGGGGCCTCCCGTCGCTAGAACGAGCCGCGAGCCTAGATCAGCGGACGGAACTCTTCCACCACCGCGCGATACAACCGTCGCTTGAAAGGCACGATCAGTCCCTCAAGGCTGTCCGGATCGGCCCAGCGCCAGCTGCGGAATTCCTGGTGCGACGTTTCAATATTGATGTCCGCGTCGGTCCCCATGAAGCGCATCAGGAACCACATCTGCCGCTGGCCGCGATATTTTCCGCCCCAGATCTTGCCCATCAGCTCGGGTGGGAGATCATACAGATGCTCGTCGCGCGAGCGGGCAATGATCTCGGCAAGATGCGGGGCAATGCCGGTTTCCTCGCCGAGTTCGCGATAGGCGGCTGCTTCCGGCTCTTCCCCGGGATCGATCCCGCCCTGCGGCATCTGCCAGGCCTCGACCGTGCTGTCGAGCCGCTGGCCGACGAACACCTTGCCGCCCTGGTTCACCAGCATGATGCCCGCGCACGGGCGATAGGGAAGGCTGTCAAATTCGCTCATGCCTGCTGCCTTAGCTGTCAGCGGGCGGAAAAGGCAATGGAGCAATCGCCGCTGATCGCCTTGCTGCGGCAAAATGCGATGGAGCGAAAGCGGCTCATCAATGCCTCGACCGCAGCATCGCCGATCGGCGGCTTGTCGGCGTCAAATCCAGCGCCGCGCTCGGCATATTGGAGTACGGCGACGTTCTGATCGTCACGCAGCAACAGCGCGATGAATTGCTCGCCACGCCCCGATACGGCACCGGGATAGCCGCCGGCGGCAGTCGAGCCGCAGCCATTGCTGGAAAGATTGTATTCGGTGCCATTGGCCAGCCTGCCGCTGGCGATCACCCGCGAGAAGTTCGCAACTTCGCAGCCCTGGCCGGTATTGAAGAAGCGCTGCTGCATCTCGGCGGTGGAAACCGGCGCGCTGCCAGGACCCTTGAACGCTGAAAAAGTGATCATCCGGGTCCAGGTTTGCACCGTTTCGCCCTTGGGCACGAGTTCCACGATCATCTGTCGGTCATTCTTCGCTTCATACGCGGGCTCGAACGTATCGAACACGTGAAATTGCACCTCGCGCCCGAACACCGAGGCCGAATAGGTGCAGCAGCCTTCCGGATCGGTTGCCCGCTGCGCGCGATAGGCACCGATGATGCCTGCAAGGTCGGGCGCGTTGCGAACTTGTGGGGCGGTTTGCGAAATTGCGGAATCCGGCAAGGCAAAGGGCAAAGTGAGCAGCGCGATCGCCGCGAGGAGTGTCCTTCCGGCCATCGCGCCCTCCTGTTTCACCGGTTCAGCATCGCCTTCATGCCCCGGAAGATGGCATCGCAATCGTCCTGCGCCGAGGGAATGCCCTTGCGCAGGCAGATGAAGCCATGGATCGTCCCGCGCATCTCCATATAGGTGACATCGACGCCCGCCTTGACGCAGCGTGCGGCGAAATCGCGGCCCTGGTCGCGCAGCGGATCGAGCCCGGCGGTGACCAGCAGCGTCGGCGGGAGGGTCGCCAGATCGCCCAGGATGCAGTCGTTGCGGACATCGCCCGGGGTGGCGGCATAATTGTCGTTGAACCAGTTCATCGCATCGGCGGTGAGCAGATAGCCTTCCGCAAATTCGGTGAACGATCCGCCGGTCTGGCTTGAATCCACCACAGGATAGAGCGGGGCCTGGGCGATCACCGGGACCGCGGCGGGGTTGGCAATCAGCGCCTGCGTGACAACGATCGTCAGATTTCCGCCCGCGCTGTCGCCAGTGAACACCAGGCCCGTGATGTCGAGGCCCAGTTCCTTGCCATTTTCCGCCAGCCAGCGCGCGGCGGCCTCGCAATCCTCGGGTGCGGCGGGG
>NZ_LSIS01000471.1:0-1398 GCF_001556365.1 Blastomonas sp. CCH1-A6
GGTCACGTCCGTCAATGAGGTGTAATTTGGGGTGTGGTCACCGGGCTGCATGGTCAGGCGGCCTTGGGTGTAATCTGTAGCGGCTGAGCCTCCTCGATCATTGGTGTGGCAAGGGCTGCCATGCCCTCGATCTGCATGTAGCGGTGCTGGAGCTGCCACTCGTCATTCTGCTCGAGCAGGACGGCGCCGACGAGTCGGATGATGCTGTCCTCGTTGGGGAAGATACCGACGACGTCAGCACGGCGCTTCACCTCCTTGTTCAGGCGCTCCAGCGGATTGGTGCTGTGCAGCTTGACCCGGTGCTGCTCGGGGAAGGTCATGTAGGCCAGGACATCGTGCTCGGCGTCGTCCATGCAGGTTCCCAGCTTCGGCCAGCGGGTGCGCAGTTGGTCGGCGACCTGGCGCCAGACCTGGGTAGCGGCCGCATGATCGGGCTGGAGGAAGACCTGCCGGATGGCGGCGGCGACCACGGTGTTCTGCCCCTTGGGCACGTAGGCCAGTGCGTTGCGCATGAAGTGGACGCGGCAGCGCTGCCAGGTGGCGCCGAGCACGCGGGTGATCGCCGCCTTGAGCCCCTCGTGGGCATCGGAGATGACCAGCTTCACTCCCTTGAGGCCGCGGCGGGCCAGGTCCTTGAGGAAGCTCGACCAGAACGGCTCGGCCTCGCTGGGACCGATGTGCAGGCCGACGATCTCGCGCTTGCCCTCGGTGTTGACCGCGACCGCTATTATCGCCGCGACACTGACGATACGGCCGCCCTCGCGGACCTTGAGGTAGGTCGCGTCCAGCCAGAGGTAAGGCCAGTCGCCCGCCAGCGGCCGCTTGAGGAAGGCGTGCACGCGTTCGTCGATGTCCTTGCACAGCTTCGAGACCGAAGACTTGGAGATGCCGGTCATGCCCATGGCCTGAACCAGCTCGTCGACGCGCCGGGTGCTGACGCCGGCGATCCATGCTTCCTGGATCACCGAGACCAGCGCCTTCTCGACGGTCTTCCTGGGTTCCAGGAAGCCAGGGAAGTAGGCCCCGGTCCTGAGCTTGGGGATCTTCAGGTTGAGCGTGCCGAGCCGGGTGTCGAGGCTGCGCTCTCGGTAGCCGTTACGCCAGGTCGTGCGGTCGCCGGATCGCTCGTGTCGGCCGGCGCCGATCACGCCGTCGACATCGGCCTCCATGATCAGCTGCAGCACGCTCTCGGCAATGCTGCGCAGGAAATCGCTGTCTCCGGTCTTCGCCATCAGCTCGGCAAGCGGTAGTCTGTCTTCGGTCATCGGGATCAACTCCTCGGGTGGGTGTGACGTGTGGAAACTCCACCTTACCGATGAGCCCGGTGGCCACCGAGATCGAAACTGCTGGTGGTGGGGCATGCCCCACCACCAGCAGCACCTAAATCTCCACCGAAAA
>NZ_LSIS01000472.1:0-9363 GCF_001556365.1 Blastomonas sp. CCH1-A6
GCGGCGGGTGTAGCCGGGGCCTGGGCCTGCTGGGCCATGGCGGGGGTAGAAATCAGGATTGCCAAGCTTGCCAGGATGACAGCGAGCTGACGCCCCCATCCGTTTGTCCCGAGCTTGTCGAGGGACGTAGGTGCACCGGTTCCGATCACGTCCCTCGACTTCGCTCGGGACAAACGGGTCATGGTCCGAAGAAAGCTCATGCGCCGCGCTCCCGCAGGGCGGCGAGCAGATCGCGATTATGTCCGGCCAGCGCCGCCGGGGGGAGGTTAGCGCTGGCCGGACCGGTTCCGGCATCCGCGCTGGCGATCGTGTCGATCCGCGCGCGCGTTACCGAAAGCAGGATTTTCTGTCCGGCAAACTCGACCACGGCGAGCTTGCCCGAAACGCCCATGCTGACCGTCTCGGTGACCTTGAGCTCGCGCTGCGGGCCGGCCATGTCGAGCCGGGCCATCATGCCGGGCTGGTATTTGCGGTAGAGCCAGAGGCTGCCATAGATCATGCCGCCCATCACCGGCAGCATGATCAGCAGTTTGATGATGTAATAAGTCATTCCGGTCCGCTTCCAATTCCCTGTGCCGTGCCGCCGGATGATCCGGCGCGGGCGACGGGGACTGGAGCAGTCCGGTCAGATGCGCCGTTCGACCCGTGCGTGGCCGACGTTCTTCGACACCACCTCGGCCACCCGGATTCCGAACCGGCCATCGATGGTCACGACTTCCCCTCTTGCAACCAGCGTGCCATTTACGTTGATGTCGAGAAGCTCATTGGCCTGGCGGTCGAGCTCGACCACCGATCCCTCGCAAAGCTCCATGATTTCGGCGAGGCGCAGCGAGGCGCTGCCCACCTCGACCGACAGGCGCACGGGGATGTCGGCCAGAAAGCGGTAATGATTTGCCGCCTCGTGCAATCCGTTGCCGCCCAGGTCGATCGCGTCTGCCGGTCCGTTCAGCATCGGGGCTTCGGTCATGTCGCTCATGGGGCTTATCCTCTTTCTATGGTTTCGATGCGGAACGCGGCCAGGCCGTTCTGTTCACCCAGGCTGCCGCGCGCGAAGATGCGGTCGCCGATGATCAGCGGCAGGTTGCGCGCCGGCGGAATGGGAATGATATCGCCGGGCTTCAGCTCGGCAAGCTGCGGCAGGGTGAGCACGGGCCGTGCCAGCACCGAGCGCGCGGGCAGCGTGACATGCGCCAGCGCCTTGGACATCTGGTCGCGCCAGGCCGGATCGGGCATCTGGTCGTCGGCAATGCCGGCGGGCGTCAGGCACTGTTCGGCCGCCTGAAGCCCGTCGAGCGGATAGACCAGCTCGAGTTCGTAGCGGATATTGTCGGGCAGCGTGATGCGGAAGCGCTGCACCACCATGCGCGCCAGCGGCGCGGCGATGCGCGCGCCATCGACCGTGGTCGAATGGCCTGCGGCATGGCAGGCGAAATTGCCAACCTCGTTCCACGATGCGCCCAGCCGCTCGCCGATCACGCGCGCGATGCGGCCGATCAGGCGGATGTCGGTCTGGGTGAATTCCTTCTTGGGCGACGCCATCTCGCGCGGTGCCCCGCCGAAGAACGCGTCGAGCATCGCCGAGACGAACACCGGCTCCATCTTCAGCAGCACGCGGCCCTGCATCGGCGCGAGCTGGAACTGGCTGATGCTGACCAGCTCGGCCTGGCGGTCGCACCAGACATCGAACTGGGTGAATTCGGCATCGGGGGCATCGACGCGCAGCTTGACCCCGGCAATCGGCTCGAGCGCATGGCGCAGGCCCGTGCAGAGCGATCGCGCAACCCGGCGCAGCACCGGCACGACCGTCTTCTGGTCGGCATCGGCCTTGGCAAAGCTGTGCTCGGCCAGGCGGCGCTCGCCAGCACCCGCGGTCATGCCCTCTGCGCCATCAAGAAGTTCGCTGCTGCTCATCGGATCAAAGGCCTTGGCTTACTGGACCACGAAGCTGGTGAAATAGACGTCCTCGACGCCGGCAAATCCGGTCTTGTCGACCAGGACGTCGTTGATCACCTTCTTGAGCTGGCCCTTGAGCTGCTCCTTGCCCTCGATCGTCTCGAGCTGGATCGGGTCGAAATCGCTGATCGCCAGCAGGATCGCCGAGCGGATCGCGATATTGTGCTCGGTCAGCGCGGCGGGAACCTTCTCGTCGAAATAGGTCGATACCGCGAGCGACATCTGCGCAAAGCCGCCGCCGCCGCGCAGATTGGCGGTGAACGGCTCCTCGATGGGCAGATAGGTGACCTTGAACTTGGCATCGAGATGGCTGCCGGAGGCGACCTGCTTGAGCCCGGCCGCCTTGGCCGACACGGTCGTGCCGTCTTTCAGCACCACCTTGGGCGCATTGGGGTCTTCATGCTCGCCGCCACCGATCATCCCGGCAGCGAAAAAGCCTGCAGCCGCGCCGCCACCGCCGAGCACCAGCACGGCGACAAGCGGAATGAGCAGCTTCTTGACCATGCCGCCCTTCTTCTTCGGTTCCTTTTCGGTTTCAGCCATTTCTCGGTTCCCTCAAGAGAATTTCATGCGTTAAAAAGTTCAGGCGTAGCGGACATTGCCGCGCGGACGGCGTGGTGCCGGGTTGGCATCAGACGTCTGGTCGGCGGACGGCTGGCGCTGCGCCGCGTCACGGGCAGAGGCGCTTTCGGCGCCCGACTGGCCGCGCTGCTGTTGCTGCTGCGCCGATCCGTTCTGCGTACCCGGCGATTGCTGGCGCAGTTCGACGGTCACTTCGGCATTGCGCTGGCCCTGGCTGCGCAGGTCCTGCTCGAGCCGATGCTGCGAACTGACCAGCGTGTCGCGGACCGCGTCATGCTCGGTGACGATGCGCACCTGATCGCGATCGGGTCCGGCGAGCATCTCGATATCGATACGGCCCAGATGCTCGGGCATGACCTGGATTTTCACCATCTGCCCGCCATCTGCCAGCTTGGCGATCTGGCTCTCGATCCCGGCGACGAAGCCCGCGTCGAAGGCCAGATTGTGCACCGGAAGCTGCGCCTGCGCGGCGGCCTGCGGCGCGACAGCACCGCTTGCCTGCTGGACCGGCGCGTTGACCGCGTTGAGCGCGGCAGCCCATGCGGGGGGCATGGCTTCCGTCACCGTCGGCGCGGCGGGCTCGGCCGCCAGGCTGGAGGTAGCGGACTCGATGGACATTTCGGCGCGTTCCATCATCGCCGAGCGGAGATCGGCGGATCGTGGCGTCGGTACGACAGCGTCGAGCGCGCGGCGCACAGGCGTGCTGGTTTGCGGACGCGATGCCTGCGGCTGAGCCGGGGCGGCCATGGCCATCGGAGCGGCCTGCGCGACGCGCGAGGCATCGGGCGCGGTCGCCGTCGGTACGGTCACTTGCGGCGCGGTCGGCTGCTGGCGCGGTTCGATGGGCGCAGCGGCATTGGGAAGCGGACGTGCGGTGGCAGGCGTGCCTGCTGCCAAGGGCTGGGCCGCAGCGGCGGGGGCGCCGTCACCTGCAGCAGGCGTCTCGCCGACCACCGGGGCGGCTTCGGCCACGGGCTGCGCTGCAACGGCCGCGACCGGCGCCTGAGCCACGACGGGCTGCGCGGCGGGCGGCGTCTCGAGCGACCGCGGTGCGATAGGAGCGGCGCCGGGCTCAGCGTGGCTCACCGGGGCGCTGACAGGTGCGCGATCGGTGACGGTGCGCTGGGGTGCGGCGGGAGAGGTTGCGGCGATGGCTGCCGGCTCGGCCGCCACCGGTGCGGCGGGCGCAGCCGCTGCAGTGGCGATCGGCTGGACGATCGGCGCATCGGGTCCATGGGATTGAACCGGTTCGACCGTTTCGCGCATGATTTTCGCCTTGCGCACATGCGGGGCTTGCTGCGTCGGATCAGGCCGGGCACCCGCAGACGCCACCGGCTCGGGCTGAGCGATGTCGGCGGACGGGGTGACGGGCGAAGCTTCTACGTTCGGCGCCACCAGGCTTGCAGCCAGTTGCGGCTGCGCGGCAATGGCAGGATCGACCATCGGCTGGGCCGACTGGATTTGCGGGCTGACGATCGCTGCCGCCTTATCGGCGGGCTGGAGCGGCGTTGCCGCGACCTGCGGTGCGGCTGCGGAATGCGCGACCGGCACGGCCTTTGGCTGATCTGCGACCTTGGGCGCGGCTGCATGACGCGGCGCTTCGAGCGAAGCGTCCGCAGCGATGCCGGTCGTTTCCAGATCGGTCACCGGCGCTTCAGGACGCGGCGCCGCCGGTGCGACAGCGATGACCGGGGCCTGCAACGGCATCGTTTCGCCAGCGACAGGCTTGTCGGCGCTTTCGCCATGCTCGCGCAGATGCACTGCGACGGGCGTGGCGGGTGCAGCAATATCCGCTCCGGTTTCGGCTTCGGCCTGGATTTGTGCCCGGATCGGCATCGGGGCATCGGCGCGGATGAGGTTCCTGAGATGGGGCACTTCCGACGCGTGCGGCAGCGGTTGCACCGTCAGTGCGGGTTGCGCACCGGTCTGTTCGGCCAGGGCTGCAGCCTCGGTGCCTTCCATGGGCAGTGTCACGGTGGGCGCGGTGTGCGGCAGGTCGTGCGCGCGCGGGGCCTGGGTGATGGTGGCAGCACCGCTCAGCGCCGCCTCGATCAGCTGCGAGGCGCTCGCCTCTTCGGGAACCGCGACGACGACCGGCGCTTGCAGTGCGACCGCCGGCCTGGTGGCCTCGGACAGCGTGACCCGAACAGGCTCGCCGGACGGTGGTGCCACCGGCGCGGCTTCGCCCAGGTCAGCGAGCGTTGTGGCAAAAGCGCCTTCGCCCGCCCCCTGCGCGACCGCGACGGGCGCAATCATGCCCGCAACGGATCCATCCGTTCCGGTCATCAGCGCCAGCTGGCTGGCAAAGGGGTTGGCGTCCAGGTTCATGCCCGGTTTAACAGCAGGAAGCGTGCCAATTGAAAGCGAAAGCAGCGACGACCCTGAAAGGGCCTGCATCATGTCCTGGCTCATTCCTCTGCCTCCTTGGGATATTTTCTCTTGAGCGGCAGGCGCGCGGCCTTGCGCTCGGCGGTCTCGTCCGCCGCCGCGATGGCCCTGCCCAGCAGCTTGGATGTGGTTTCACGGTCGATATAGGCGGCAGTGCGTTGCCGCTCTGCCTGGGCAAGCGCTTGCCGCGCCCGGCCGAGCGCGACATTGATCTCGCCATCGGCGCGGATCAGCCGCTGCGCGAGCTCGAGCTGCGCATGGAGTGCTGCGCCATTCTGGCAGTGCCCGGCATCGAATGCATTGTCGCGCAAGCGCTTCAGGCGCTCGGCATTGTTCAGCAGCACCGCCTCGTTGCGCTGCGCCGTGGCCGCCGCACCGATGGCGAGCTTGACCTGCGCCTCGCGGACCGCGTGCACGCGCTTCCAGGATTTGGGCTTCAGGCTCATGCGCCAAAGCTCTGCAGCAGTTCAGCGACGCTTTCGTCGAGATCGATCCGGTCGTGCGGCCCCTGGCGGATGAACGCCAGCAGATCGGGCCGGCGCGCCACCGCCTCGTCGATATTCGCGTCCGAACCCTCGCGATAGGCGCCCATCAGCAGCAGGTCGCGATTTTCCTCATAGGCCGACCAGATGCGGCGGAAATTCGCCATCGCGCGGCGATGCTCGTCGGAGATGATGTCGGTCGCGACGCGGCTCAGCGACTTGCCGATGTCGATCGCCGGGAAGATGCCCTGCTCGGCCATCGACCGCGACAGGATGATATGCCCGTCGACGATCGCGCGTGCGCCATCGACCACCGGGTCGTCGAGATCGTCGCCATCGGCGAGGACGGTGTAGAGCGCGGTGATCGATCCGCCGCTTTCCTTGTCATTGCCCGCGCGCTCGACCAGCTTGGGGATCAGCGCGAGTGCGGAAGGCGGATAGCCCTTCATCGTCGGCGGCTCGCCCAGCGCCAGGCCGATCTCGCGCTGCGCATGCGCGACGCGGGTGAGGCTGTCGATGATCAGCAGCACCTTCTTGCCCTGCTTGCGGAAATATTCGGCAATCGCGGTCGCGCGGAACGCGGCGCGCAGGCGCAGGATCGGGCTGTGATCCGCCGGGACCGCGACGGTCACGGTGCGCGACTTCATCGGGCCGGACATCTTGGTCTCGACGAAATCGCTGACCTCGCGGCCGCGTTCGCCGATCAGTCCGACGACGATCACGTCCGCCTCGGCAAAGCCGATGATCTGGCCGATCAGCACCGATTTGCCAACGCCCGAACCTGCCGCCACCGCGATGCGCTGGCCATGGCCTGCCGTCAGCAGCGCGTTGATCGCACGCACGCCAAGGTCAATGGTCTTGGTCACCCGGCCGCGGTTGAGCACATTTTCGCGCTTGCCAGCGAGCGGCCAGCGGTCGTGCGCGATGATCGGGCCGAGGCCATCGAGCGGCTCGCCCATCGGACCGATGATCCGGCCGAGCAAAGCATCGCCGACCACCGCCATGTTCGCCTGGGCGTCAGGCTCCACGCGCGCGCCGCTGCGCAGCGCGGCATCGCTTTCCAGCGGCACCATCATCGCGCGCGAACCGCGAAAACCCGCGATCTCGGCGCGGATGCGGCGGCCATCGGCGGCGCGCACCGACCCGCCATAGCCGATCGGATAATCGAAACCGGTGACTTCGAGCATGCCGCCCTCGTGCGCGACCAGGCGGCCGACGCGGCGCGGCCCTGCCTCGAGCGCGGCGATCTTGTCGGTGAACTGGCGAACCGCCTCTTCCTGTGCCGCGATCACTGGTCGCCCTCCAGATCGTCGATCAGGCCCTGCAGCGCATCGAGCATCGGCTGGGTGCCCTGCTCGATCCAGCCATCGGCATGGTTCAAGGAAACCGTACCCCGTCGGATCGACGGATCGGCGGTGAGCACCAGTCCGCATTCGGCATCGCCGAGCAGCTTGAGGTCATCGGGGTGGAGGTGCAGCGCGCTGCCGCGCATGTCGCGGGTGACGAGCGTGGCGAGCGAACGGCAATGCCTTTCGAGCACGGCAGCGTCGGGTTCGGCAAATCCGCTCGAGCGTTCGAGCATCTGCTTCATTGCATGCAGCAGCATCGCGCAAAGCCCCTGCGACAGCTGCGGGCGCAGCGCGGTGATCGCCTGGGCCAGGGCCTGGGTCGCAGCGTCGCTCGCCTGCATCTCGGCCTGGGCCTGGGCGATGCCGTCGGCAACGCCCTGCTCATAGGCCTGGACCAGCAGCTCGTCTTGCGACGGGCCGGTCTCGACCATCAGGTCGCCATCGAACCCGTCTTCCTCGCCGAAATCCATCGGCTCGGCATGAAGCTCGGCTTCGGCAAGGTCGGCCATCGACGAGAAGATCGGCGACGGACGGAAGGCGCTGGCGGCGGGCTGCATCTGCCAGACCGGCATGAACTGCGCCTCGCCGGTGGGCGTGATGGAGATCGGACGATCAGACATATTCGTCGCCGCCTCCGCCGATCACGATATCGCCGGCATCGGCCATGCGCTTGGCCACCTGGATGACCGCACGCTGTGCCTCGAGCACCTCGGACATCGGCATCGGGCCGCGATCGGCGATCTCGTCGGCGATCGACTGCGCCGCGCGGCTCGACATGCAGCCGAACATCTTGTCGCGCAGCTTGTCTTCGGCGCCCTTGAGCGCGGGGACCAGCAGCTTGGATTCGAGCCCGCGCACCAACGTGCCCAGATCCTTGGCATCAAGCCGGATAAGATCGGCAAAGACGAACATCTCGTCCTCGATCCGCCGGGCAATATCCTTGTCGCGCTTGGTCACCGCCTTGATGATGCGCTGGCTTTCGCGCTTGTTGATGATGTTCATGATCGCCGCCGCATCGGACGTGCCGCCCGAGGACGATGCGCCGCCACCGCTGCGCGGGGCTCCGGCCTGGTTGACCAGCAGCGCCTCGATCGTCTCGATCGCCTCGGGGCTCACCGGCCCCAGGGTGGCAAGGCGGAAGACGACATCCTCCTGCGCTTCGGGGGGCAGCAGCTGCAGCACATTGGCGGCGATTTCAGGCTTGAGGAACGACAGCACCACCGCCGCGATCTGCGGGTGTTCATGCTCGACCAGCAGCGCGATCTCGACCGGGTCCATCCACTTGAGCGCCTCGAGCCCGCCACCGGCCTTTTTCGGCGCGATCTTGGTCAGCATCGTTTCGGCACGGCGGTCGCCCAGCGCGCGCTTCAGCATGCCCTCGATCTGCTCTTCGGCCTTGTAGCCCAGCATCGTGCGGTTGCGCGCCTTGTCGATGAACATGTCGAGCACTTCGTTGATGTCCTCGGCACCGATATCGGCGACGGTGTACATCATCTCGCTGAGCTGGCGGACTTCCTCGGGCTCCAGCCGGGCGAGAATCTCGGCGGCCTGCTCTTCGGAGAACAGCAGCATCAGGATCGCTGCGGCCTGCTGGCCAGGGATCGGGCGCCGTGCGGGAGCGGCGGCACCGCCCTCTTCGGCCATGGTGTCGAGAACATCAGGCATTGGCAGGCTCCTTGCCAGCGTCGGCATTGCCCTTCAGCAGCTCGCGGACCACCAGAGTGGCGTGGTCGGGATTCTGCCGGACGAAATTCTGGATCAGCAGCGCGCGCTCCTGATAGGTCGAAGCGGCATTGATCATGTCGAGCGTGACCGGTTCGTTCTCCTTGGGAGTGCGGGCGGCTGCACCACCGCCATTGGCAGCGTCCTTGCCGTCGGTTCCGAGCGCCTGCGACAGCAGCTCGCCGGTTTCCGCCGCCTTGACCGCGTCTGCGGCAGCCTTTTCATCGGCCTTCTGGCGGGTGTAGCGCTTCAGCAGCGGGCGGCCGATGCCGAAGATCAGCGCCAGCGCCACCAGCAGCGCGGAAACGTTGCGAACCACCATGTTGAACCAGCTGGCTTCGTAGAACGGCTCCTCGACCTTGGTGACCGGCTCGAAATTGCGCGACGAGATCGCAACCTGGTCGCCGCGCGCGGTATCGAAGCCGATCGCGCCCTTGACCAGCGCCTCGATGGCCGCGATTTCCTGCGGGCTGCGCTCCTTGCCGCCCGGCAGGTTCTTGACCGCGACGGCGACCGAGATGCGGGTGACCTTGCCCGAAGGCTCCTTGGTCACCGCGATCTGGCGGCCCAGTTCGAAATTGCGGTTGGTCTGCTCGTTGCGCGTGGTCGGCGCACCGGGAGCGGCGGCTTCCGCGCCGGTCAGCTGGCCACCGGCCTGCGGCGTGACATTGGGATCGGCGGGAGGCTGGTTGGCCAGCGCGCCGGGGACGCCTACGGCAGGAGCAGGGCTGGTCTCGGTCGAGATCGACGTCTGCTCGCTCTTCACCCGCGCTTCATCGGCAGGGAAGCTTTCGGTGGTCGCCTGGCGCTCGGTCATGTTGATCTCGGTCGAGACCTCGGCAACGAAATTGCCGGCGCCCAGAACCGGGGTCAGCAGCGCGTTGAGC
>NZ_LSIS01000473.1:0-1080 GCF_001556365.1 Blastomonas sp. CCH1-A6
GCGAGCGGCATGTGATCGCAGATAGCGAATATTTCCGCCATCTTGAACAGGCGGCGCGCGGTATGATCGCAGATCACATGAATATCGAAGCTGTCGCTTCGTCCGACATGACCGAAGCCGACCGCCAAGCTTTCGCCAATGCACGGCCTTCGGACAGCGAACTCGCCAATGACCGCTGGGAAGACTGACCGCCCCGCCGCAGGCCATATCCTCCGATACGTCTACCTCTTCGAGGAAGAGCAGCGCCAAGGCCGCGACGAGGGTGTCAAGGAACGCTTTGTCGTCGTCGTGGGTTTGGTGGGGTCACGCTATCTGGTCGCCGCGATCACGACCAAGGGCGAGGGGCGCAAGAACGTCATCGTGATCCCCGATGAGATTGCGCGCACAGCTGGCCTTGCTCCCGGTAGCGCAATCGTCATTTTGGAATTCAACCGCTTCACCTGGCCCGGGTTCGACATCAGGCCCCTTATGAAGCAGCCCGGGTACATTGCCGGACGTCTCCCACCGCGGTTCACGGCAAAGATCATCGATGCCATAGCAGCCTGGAGAGCAGCTCCCGTCGATCGGGATTGATTGGCGCAACGTGCAGACAGGCAGGCCCCTTGGGGCCTTGTCCTATTGTGCGTCAACGCCAGACCAATGGCGCCAACCTTGCGGATCGGCACCCAGGGTAGCCAAGGTCAGGTGTTCCGGACGACTGCCGCACGGGGACTATTCGTTCACCGAAATCGGCGAGGACGGACGATCAATCCTGCGATCATCCTTGATAGCAGCAAGCCGAGACGCGGCGAGGTTGATATTCAGGCACGCAATCAGCCCCTGTGCCACCCGCACGTCCGCCGCCCAGTGCCCCTGCCTCTCTGGTCGAGCTTAGGGCCAACCTGCAGAAATACGAGCCGTGTTGCCCGGCAAGCCGGGCTGCCCGCACCACCGCGATTTCCGAGGTTTCCCGCGCGCGAGGGCGCGCGGTGTCCCAGCTCTCCCGCCAAGGCTCGATAAGGGCACCGGCGGACGAGCCGTCGGCACCAAGGAGGCTCTTGCAATGAACATCGTCAACCTCGTCGGCCGTCTCGCCAAGGA
>NZ_LSIS01000474.1:0-14742 GCF_001556365.1 Blastomonas sp. CCH1-A6
CCGTCGAGATATGCGACCTTCTCGCCGTCGAAGAACATGTCCTCCTCGGTGCGGAAGGAAACCGCCTTGTCGCCCCATTCGGGCACGTTGTTGGTGACCGCGAGCTCGATCGACCAGGCGGTGCTGCCGCGGACGAGATAGCGGCCGGCGGGGCTGCTGTCCTGATTGTCCCAGAAGCCGATCGCCGGTCCCGCGCCGTGCCCGTGAAAACCGATCGGATGCGAATAGATGCTCGGCTGATAGCCCGATGCGATCGCCTTGGCGCGGGTGGCCGCGAGCAGGTCGTTGCCGGTCAGGCCGACACGGAATTCGCCGGTCAATATGTCCTGCACCGCATTGGCGGCAGCGAGCCCTGCCTTCAGGCCGGCCGGCGCGTCGGTCTCGCCGGGTTTGAGAACATAAGCGAGATGCTGGGTATCGGTATTGAGCCCCAGATAGGTGATGCCGAAATCGGTCCACAGCATGTCACCGGGCTGGATAACGGCATCGCCGGTCAGCTCGCCCGCCTCGCTGGCGCGGAAAATGGCGAGCGAGGGATGGAACCAGGTCTTGAGGCCCAGCGCGCTGATCTTCTCGCGCATCCACCACTGCACATCCTCTGCCGTGGTCTGGCCCGGCGTGATGACCTTGTCGGACAGCGCCTCGGCGATGATCGCGTGCGCCAGGCGGACAATCGACGGATAGACCTCCATCTCGGCGGGGATGCGGCTTTCCAGCCAGCCGATGGCGAGCGGCCCGGCGGGCACGATTCGCTCGCGATATTCGGGCGGCAGCGCGGCGACGAAATCCTCGTACTGGCTGTGGCTGAGGCCATCGGCGAGCGCGGTCTGCGACGAGATGTTCATCGCGATCTTCTGCGGATTGCGCTCGGCGACGATCTCGGCAAGCCGCTTCCACTGGTCGGGCTGTTGCTCGGGCGTCCAGACGGGGGCGAACATTCCCGCGAGGCCATAACGGCTCACCGTCAGCCGCTCGACCGGCTTGCCCTCGCCCGGATCGAAGAACACCAGGATCGTCCGCCGCCGCGCATGCATCGAACGTGCATCGAGCATGGTCGCGACCACCGGGTCCTCGTCATATTCGCGCGCGATCAGCACCCACATGTCGACGCCCTGTTCGCGCATCAGCGCCGGGACGACGGTCTCTAGCCGCTGGGCGAGCCAGGCATCGCGCAGCTTTGCCTGCTCGCGCAGGGGGAGGATGGCGGGATAATCGGGAGCTTCTGCCTCGGCGGTATTGCCGGCAGACTGGGCTGATACGGGCGAGGCCAGCATCAGCGAGGCGGCGAGCGCGGTGGACAGCAGGACGGCGACGGATTTCATGAGCTTCCCCGGGGTTGTTCGCAGGCGAGCTTTCTGCCTAGCCGGTGATGCCCGGTTGCGCCACCCTGTGCTGCGGCGCAAGCGCGCCGGGCCAGTCGATCTCGGGCCAGCCGCGTTCGCGCGCGACGATCCGCATCGGCATGTGCGCATTGGTCACGAATGCCTCGTGCGCCAGTTCGAGCATCGGAATGTCCGAGACATGGTCAGAATAGCAGCGGATGCTGCACTCGGCCGGATCGAGCCCGTGTTCGGCCATCCAGGCGGCGATCATCTCCGCCTTGTGGATGCCGTAGCAATTGTGCCCGGCAATCTTCGGCTGCACGGTCCCGTGCGAGGAGACAAGGTCGGTCGCGATCACATCGTCGATCCCAAGGCGCCGCGCGATCGCCTCGACATAGAGCCGGTAGGACGCCGTGGCGATGACGATGCGATAGCCTTCGGCGCGATCGGCGGCGATGCGCTCGAGCGCGCCGGGGCGGATATTGGTGGCAAAGACATGCTCGGCATGTGCTGCCATGGGTTCTGCCAGCCAGGCGACCCGAAGTTCGCCCAGCAGCAGCCTCTGGTTGATCTGCTTGAGCTGGTCGCGGCTGACCAGGCGCAGGACATAGCCGATCGCGGCGAGCAGCGAGAGCGGAAGCAGCACCAGCCGCCACGGCGCATGGCGCAGCGCCATCCACAGCAGGAAGCGCGCATAGGTCGGATGGACGGTAATCGTCCGATCCATATCGTAAAAGGCCAGCCTCTCCCCCACGCCCGCGAGCATTAACGCCAATCCGGCGGGAAACAAGCCGGTGCTTGCCGCGTATGGCCTGCATGATGGCAAATTCCGCTGCGACCAATTGTGCGCCAAGGTGCTTGTGATCGCACCGTTTATCGCACAAGAAGGGCGGCATATGGGTGCCCCGGCCGACTTTGCGATCGAAGAGCGCGGTGAAACCGGCGCGGTGCTGCGCTTTTCCGGCAATCTCGATATCACCACCATTGCCGCTCTCGACAAGCGGTTGAAGGCGATCGACCAGCCGATCGGGCTGATCGACATGGCCGATACCGGGCATATCGACACCGTCGGCGCCTGGGTGGTCTATCGGCTGGCACGCGACCAGCGCTGCGAGATCGTGAACCTCAGCGAATCGGGCAGCAGGTTGGTCGAGGCGGTGGGCCGATCGGACATCAGCGATATCGAGCCGCCGCACCGGCCCAATGTGGTCAGCCGGGTGCTCGCCAGCGTCGGCGAGGCGACGATGACCGCCTTGGGCTCGATGCTCGGCATGCTCGGCTTTTTCGGCGCGCTGGTGCGATCGCTGCTGTCGCTGATCGCGCATCCGCGCCGCATCCGCTGGGCCGCGACGGTGCGCCATTTCGAGCTGGTCGGCGTCTCGGCGCTTGGCATTGTCGGGCTCATGAGCTTCCTCATCGGCATCGTCATCGCGCAGCAGGGCGCGGTGCAGCTGCGCCAGTTCGGGGCGGAGGTGTTCACCGTTAATCTGGTCGGTCGGCTGACCATTCGTGAACTGGGCGTGCTCATGACCGCAATCATGGTCGCGGGCCGGTCGGGCAGCGCGTTCGCGGCGCAGATCGGCACGATGAAGCTGACCGAGGAGGTCGACGCGATGCGCACGATCGGCGTCTCCCCGGTCGAGGCGCTGGTGCTGCCGCGCGTGACCGCTGCGGTGCTGATGATGCCGCTGCTCGGCTTCTATTCGATGATCGTCGCGATGATTGGCGGCGCGTTCCTGTGCTGGATCGTGCTCGAGATTCCGCCCGCCACCTTTGTCGTGCGCATCCAGGAGGTCGTCCCGATCACCGATTTCTATGTCGGCATGATCAAGGCTCCGGTCTTCGGGCTGATCATCGCGCTCGCCGGCTGCTATCAGGGCATGCAGGTGCGCGGCAATGCCGAGGAAGTCGGCATGCGCACCACCGCTGCCGTGGTCCAGGCGATCTTCATGGTCATCGTGCTCGACGCGTTCTTCGCGGTCTTTTTTACCGAAGTGGGCTGGGGATGAGCGCGGCGCGGGAAAAGGACTGCGATGTCGCCATTCGCATCACGGGGCTGACCAACAGCTTCGGCGAGCAGGTGGTGCACGACGATCTGTCGCTCGACGTGCGGCATGGCGAGATTCTGGGCGTGGTCGGCGGATCGGGTACCGGCAAGTCAGTGCTGATGCGCTCGATCATCGGGCTGCAGCGGCCCGATGCCGGGCGCATCGAGGTGCTGGGCGAATCCATTCTCGACGGCGAGGAAGAGGATGTCTCGATCCGCAGCCGCTGGGGCGTGCTGTTCCAGGGCGGGGCGCTGTTCTCGACGCTCACCGTCGCCGAGAACGTGATGGTGCCGCTCGCCGAATTCTATCCGAATATCGATCGCAAGCTGCGGCGCGAGATCGCGCTCTACAAGATCGCGCTGTCGGGCCTGCCCGAGGACGCGGCCGACAAATATCCGTCCGAGCTTTCGGGCGGCATGAAGAAGCGCGCAGGGCTTGCGCGGGCGTTGGCGCTCGATCCCGACGTGCTGTTCCTCGACGAACCCACCGCGGGGCTCGACCCGATCGGCGCGGCGCGCTTCGATGCGCTGACCCGCGAGCTGCAGCGGACGCTGGGGCTGACGGTGTTCCTGATCACGCACGACCTCGATACGCTGCACGAGATCTGCGACCGCGTGGCGGTGCTGGCGGACAAGAAGGTCATCGCCATCGGCACGATCCCCGAACTGCTCGCCACCGACCATCCGTGGATCCAGGAATATTTCAACGGCCCGCGCGGCCGCGCTGCCGCCGTCAGCCATGCCGACGAGGAACTGAAGCGCAAGCGCCTTCCGGCGAGCAGCAAGAGCCGGGGGTTCCTGCGATGACCTTGCGGAACGCCGTCGCCGCTTTGGCGGTTTACACCATCAGAACATCAGGGGCATAACCAACGCCATGGAAACACGCGCCAATCATGTCTGGGTGGGGACCGTCACCCTGGTGCTGCTGGCGGGCATCGCCGCCTTTGTCATCTGGTTGGCGGGGCTGGGCGAGACCGATCGCCAGCCCTATGACATCTTCTTCAAGACCTCGGTCGACGGCATCGCCAAGGGGTCGGTCGTCGCCTATTCGGGCGTGCCCTCGGGTCAGGTGACCGAGATCGCGCTCTGGGCCAAGGACCCGCAGTTCGTGCGCGTGCGGATCGAGGTCGATGCGCATGTTCCGATCCTCGAAGGCACCACCGCCACCATCCAGGGCGTCGGCTTTACCGGCGTTTCGCAGATCCAGCTCGACGGTGCCAAGCAGGGCGCGCCCGAGATTACTGAGCCGGGACCCGAAGGCGTGCCTGTCATCCCGACCAAGCCCGGCGCGCTCGGTGAACTGCTCAACAATGCGCCGCTGCTGATCGAGCGGCTGGCGACATTGACCGAGCGCTTCACCCAGGTCCTGTCGGACGAGAACCAGAAGTCGATCTCGATCCTGCTCAAGAATTCGGGCCGGCTGACCGGCGAGCTGGCCGACAGCGCGCCCGAACTGCGCGCCGCGCTTGCCGAGCTGCGCGTGACGCTGACCAAGGCGGGGGTCGCCGCCGAGCAGCTCGGCATGACCGCGCAGTCGACCAAGGAAGTACTCGACAGCGAAGGCCGTCCGCTGGCACGGCAACTCGCCAAGACGCTGGCCGATACCGACAAGGCGCTGGTCAAGCTGACCGAGACGATGGAAGAGGCCAAGCCGGGTCTGCGTCAGTTCTCGACCACCACTTTGCCCGAGACCGAGGCGCTGGTGCGCGACCTGCGCGTCACCGCGCGCGCGCTGTCGGCGATCACCGAGAAGATCGATCAGGAAGGCGCAGGCGGACTGCTCAGCGCGCCGCCGCTGCCCGATTACAAGCCGAAGAATTGAGAGGCTCCGCCATGACCGCCACGTTCCGTTCATTGCTGGCCGCCGGCGCTGCCTGCGCCTTGCTCGCCGGTTGCGTCAGCTTCGGTTCCGAAGCGCCGCCGCAGTTGCTGACGCTGACCTCGAGCGCCACGCCGGGGGCGGGGTCGATGGCATCGGCGTCGGTGACCGATGCGATCGTGGTCGATACACCCACGGTCGAGCGCACGCTCGATCAGGTGCGCGTGCCGGTCCAAGTCAGCGACAGTGCCATCGCCTATGTCAAGGATGCGGTCTGGGCGGACAAGCCCGCGCGATTGTTCCGCACCGTGCTGGCCGAGACGCTGGCCGCGAAGAGCGGGCGGCTGGTGCTTGACCAGGTCGAGACCGGGGCCGAGCGCAGCACCATGCTGTCGGGCCAGCTCCAGCGCTTCGGCTATGACGAGGACAGGCGCGCTGCGATCGTCCGCTTCGACGCGGTGGTGCGCAAGCCCGGCAGCCCCTTGCGCAAGCAGCGCTTCGAGGCGAGCGTTCCGGTCGCGACGGTTGACGCGGTGACGGTGGGTGCGGCATTGAACCAGGCGGCAAACACGGTCGCGGCCGAGGTCGCGGCCTGGACCACCGGCTGATCAGCCTCTTTTTCCGCTTCATTACAGGATAATCGAACCATGGCGCATTTCCTCATCGTCGAGGCACGCTTCTACGATCATTTGAACGACCTGCTGCTCGAAGGCGCGCGCGCCGCGATCAAGGCGGCGGGGCACAGCCATGAAACGCTGACCGTTCCGGGGGCGCTGGAAATCCCGGCAGCCATCGCCATGGCATCGGAAACGCAGCGTTTTGACGGTTTTGTCGCGATCGGCGTGATCATCCGCGGCGAGACCTATCATTTCGAGGTGGTCTCGAACGAAAGCGCGCGCGCGATCATGGCGCTGACGCTCGACGGCCTGCCGATCGGCAATGGCATTCTCACCGTCGAGAACGAGGCCCAGGCGCTCACCCGGGCCAAGAAGGACGAGAAGGACAAGGGCGGCGACGCTGCCCGCGCCGCCATCGCCATGCTCGAGATTTCAGAGAAGCTCGCCGGCTGACGCTGCCGTCCGCGGCCCGACCGTTCCCCTATTTGGAGGGTAGCGGCGCGGGAACGGGCCGTGACGGCATGGCGCCGGGTGCCTTCGCGCCGCCCGGTGCACTCGCCGATCCTGCGGTCGGGTCGGTAAAGGCCAGGGTAATCGAGATGCGGCGGTTGGCCGGGTCGTTGCGGTCCATCGGATTGTATGGCTCCTTGTCGGCCACGCCTTCGATGCGGTGCACCTGACCCGGATTTATCCCCCCGATCACCAGCGCCCTGCGCGTCGCCTCGGCGCGGCTGGTCGAGAGCATCCAGTTGTTCATCGTCTTGCCCGAGGCATAGGGCAGGGCATCGGTATGCCCGCGGATGATCACCGGATTGGGCATACCGTTGATGACCTGCGCGACCTCTTTCAGCAATTCGGCCGCCTTGGGAACCAGCTTGTCGGTCGACAGCGCGAACATGCTGAAATTGGCTTCGTCCACCAGGTCGATGCGCAGGCCTTCACGCGTATCGGTGAAGCGCACGTTCTTGAGCAGCTTGCTGAGCTGCTCGCTGCCGCCTAGCCGCTCCTCGAGCTGCTTCTTGAGCTTCTCGAACTGTTCCTTCTCGGCCAGCTGCTGCGCCTTCCGCATCGCCGCCCGCTGCTCTTCGGTCATGTTGCTATAGGGGCTCTTGCCGGCATCATCGGCGGTCCCGGTGGCATCCTGCGGAATGGTGATCGTCCGCGTTCCAGTCTGGCCGGCGCGGTTGGGATAATCGTCGCGCCCGACGATCGATTCCCCGCCGAACAGGCCGTTGGAGCCGGCGCTGCCCGATTTCAGCTCGACGATGGTCGGCGCGAAATAGTCGGCAATCGCCTTGCGGTCCTTTTCCTCGGTCGCGCCGAGCAGCCACATCAGCAGGAAGAAGGCCATCATTGCCGTCACGAAGTCAGCATAGGCCACCTTCCAGGCGCCGCCATGATGGCCGCCATGGCCTTCCTCGATGATCTTCTTGACGATGATCGGGCGGACATTCTCCACCGGATCGGGCTTGCGCTTGGCCATGGCTTAGCGGCCCCGCATGCCGTCGAACACGTCGGCAAAGGTCGGCTGGTTGGCGTGACCCAGGCTCGAGCGCGCGGCCTCGATCACCAGCGGCTGCGGATGGCCGTGGAGCGATGCGATGATGATCTGCTTGGCAACGTGATACATCGCGCCATCGGCCTCGATCACCTGCTTGCAGCGGTTGGCCAGCGGACCGACCAGACCATAAGCGAGAAAAATCCCGAGGAACGTACCGACCAGTGCCGAACCGATCATTTCGCCCAGGATGGCCGGCGGCTTGTCGATCGAGCCCATGGTCTTGACGATCCCGAGAACGGCCGCGACGATCCCGAGCGCGGGCAAGGCATCCGCGAGGTTCTGCAGGCCGTCGGCGGGGCCGACCGCCTCGTGGTGATGCGTCTTGATCGCCTGATCGACGACATCCTCCACCGCATGCGGATCGAGCTGGCCCGACGAGACAACGACGAGGCGCAGCGAATCGCAGATCAGATGGATCAGCGTCGTATCCTTGAGCAGCGTGGGATATTCCGAAAAGACCGAGGAGCTCTTGGGGTCCTCGATATGCGGCTCGAGCGCCACCGGGCCTTCGGTGCGCAGCATCTTCATCAGCTTGGACACCAGGAAGATGCAGTCGAGAAAATCCTGCTTCTTGTACTTGGCACCCTTGAACGCGGTCTTGACGCCGCCGCCGATCGCCTTGATGTGCGCGCCCGAATTGCCGATCAGCATCGAGCCTGCAGCCGCGCCGCCGATGATCATCATTTCCAGCGGCAGGGCGTGCAGAATGACGCCCATGCTGCCCCCGGCGAGAATGAACCCGCCGAACACCATGGCGATCAGGACGACAAAGCCAATTGCTGCGAACATCGCGGTTCCCTTGATCGTGATAATTGCCCACCGGACGGTGGCGCAATGCGGGCTGAAAAACCGGCCCGTTCAGATCGTAGAACGGCTTTTGACGATCGTGGTTAAGCGCAAAACAGGGTTAACAGCGCGGGCGTTGGCGTTAACCCGGTGGATCATCAGCGCAGGAAGTCGAGCAGCGACTGTTGCGAGACCTTGGCATAGACGGCCTGGGTGGCCTGCAGGTTGGTCAGCAACGTCTGGATCCGGGTCAGGGCCTCGGCGACATTCGCATCGACCAGTTCCGATTTGCGCGAGGCCAGCGATAGCTTGCTCTGCTCCAGCTCCTCGCGCGCCGATTCGATGGAATTCTTCACCACGCCCTGGCGGGTCAGCAGCTGGGTCATGCGGTCGATCGCGCCGTCGAGCGCGGTCAGTTGCGCATTTCGGGCGGCCTGGCCGGTGGCCGTGTTGTCGCGGATCGCGGCGGCGGTATCGGTCATGATCTGTTCCAGGCTGCGCGTGGCTCCGCCAGCGCCCCCGTCGACATCGATATTCGCCTGGACCTCGTCCAGATTGGGCGCAGACACGACGAAGCGGGCATCGCCCATCGGAATGCGGATGACCGGCCCGTTGCCGAACAGCTGCCCGCCGAAATTGTCGCGCTGGCCCAGCGCATCGTTGAAATCGGCGTTGATCCCCTCGACCTCGAGCGCGAGCACTTCGGGGTCGGCCGTGCTGATCGTGCCGGTATTGGCCAGCAGCAGCAGCTCGCGCGTGCGGATGAGCCCGCTCACGATGGTGTTGAGGCTCGCCTCGGCCTGGTTGGCGCGCGTGTCGGCGCGGCCCAGATTGTTGACCCAAGCGGCTTCGTCCGACTGGAAGCGCGAGATGTTCGAGGACTCGAGCCAGGCCTTGGGATCGTTCGAGGGCCGGGCGATGCGGCTCTCGCCGCTGACCAGCGCCTGCTGATCGGCAATCTGCTGGCTCAGCCGCACCTGCCGGGTGACATCCTGCGGCGCGCGATAGCGGTTGACGGATTGGACCATGATGTCGTGCCTTGTCGCGTTAGAAGATGTTCAGGATGGATTGCATGGTCTCGCGCGCAACCTGGATCACCCGGGCCGACGCTTCATAGGCCTGTTGCAGCCGGATGAGATCGGCGGCCTCGCGGTCGAGATCGACCCCCGACATCGCATCGCGGCGGCGGCGTGCGCCTTCGTCGAGCGCGGTCGCGGCATCGGATTCGCTGCGCACCGATGCAAGACTGGTGGCAAAGCCGGCCATGAAATTGTTCCACTGCGTCTCGACGCCCGCCGTGGTGCGCAGGGCGGGCAGCGCCAGCAGATTGCCGTTGGGCGTTCCATCGGCGCCGGCGATCGCGAGCTGATTGATGTCGCGCGTCGTCACCGCGAGCGTCGAGGCATCGCCCGGCATGGTCAGCAGCGGGGCTCCGGCGGCTCCCCCCAGCGTGCGGCCCTGGGCCTGCCAGGCGTTGATATCGGTGACCAGCTGCTGCGCCAGCGCGGTCAGATCGTTGAGCCGTCCCTGCGCAGTCGCGCCCGAGCGGCTGAGCCCGGCCAGCGATCCCTCGCTCGGCACGGGGACTGCAACGCCATTGACCTGCAACGCCAGGCTGCCATCGGCATTGGACGATGAGGTCACGGTGGCGAAGAAGTTGACGCCTGCCAGCTGCTGTCCGCCATAGGTGAGCGTCGCGGTACCATTGGGGGCCAGGCTGATCGTCGCGTTCAGCTTTTCGGAAATCGTCGCCAGCATCGCATCGCGCGCATCGAGCAGGCCGGCATGCGCATCGGTGCCTTCCTTGGTGCGGGTGATGTCGAGGTTGATCTTGTTGAGATTCTCGAGCGCGGCGTTGAGCGTGTTGGCTTCCTGCGTCGCGGCCTGGCTGACCTGCTGCGCGGTCAGCGTCATGTTGCTGGCGGTGCGGCGGAAGGCATCGACCACCGCGTCGAGCTCGCTGAGCAGGGTGAGCTTGAGCGAATTGTCGAACGGCGCGGCCGCCACCTCTTCGGCGCGGCTGAAAAAGGTGTTGAGCCGGCTGCCGACATTCGATCCGGCATTGTCGAGATTGGTCTCGATCCGCTCCATCCAGGTGACCTGGGTCTCGGCGCGGATGCGCGCGGCGCCGCTCTGGCGGACCTGCGCCTCGATGAACTCGTCCGATGCGCGCACCGTCTGTGCCACCCGCACGCCGTTGAGGCCGGTCTGCGACAGATAGGCGGGATTGAGCGCGCTCGACACGGTGGCATCGCTCATCTGCACGCTGCGGCGCACATAATCCGGATTTTCGGCATTGGCGATGTTGTGCGACACCGCATCCATCGAGCGCGAGAACGCGCGCAGGCCCGATCGGCCGATGTTCAGCAGGTTGCTCATGGCTTATCGATCCCGAACTGCTTGAGCACCATGTCGGCGATGCCGAAGCTCTGCTTGCCCGCCATGTCCTCGGCGACGCGCGCGTCCATCAGGTCGCGGAACTGGTCGGTGGCCGAAGACCCGAGCAACGTGTCGCCATCGGTGGCGCTGCGCATCGCACCGATCATCTGGCGCAGGAAGATCGCCTCGAACGACTGCGCCGCCTTGCGCAGCTCGGCCGTTTCGGCTTCGCTCCTGCCCGGCGCGGCACCTTGCGAGCCGCTGGCAGCGGACGCGGCGGCTTTGGCCTGCTTGTCGAGCGGCAGCGCCGCGCTGGTGCGCGCAAGCGGGAAGGCGGCAGAGGCGGGCATGACGGTCACAGGATCACGAGCTCCGCCTTGAGCGAGCCGGACTGCTTCAACGCTTCCAGGATCGCGGCGAGATCGCTCGGCGAGGCGCCGATGGCATTGATCGTTTCGACAATCTCGGACAAGTTGGCACCTTTCGTGATTTCGAATGCCGGGTTGGTCTGTTCCTCGATCTCTACCTGGCTGCGCTGTTCGACTGCGGTCTGGCCCTGGCTGAACGGCGCGGGCTGCACGACAGTGGGTGCTTCCTGCACCTTCACGGTCAGCTTGCCATGGCTCACCGCCGCCGGCCCGATCCGTACCGCGCCATTGATAACGACCGTACCCGTGCGCGCGTTAACAATTACTTTCGCGGCAGCTTCTGCCGGGGTGACCGGAATATTCTCGATTCGGGACATCATCAGCACCCGCTCCTGCGGGGTCACCGGGGCGGCGATCCGCACCGACACGGCGTCATTGGCCACTGCCAGCGCATAGCCGAACTGGCCGTTGATCGCGTCGGCAACGCGCATGGCCGTGGTCAGGTCGGCATCGTTCAGGTTGAACAGCAGATGCGGGCTCTGGTCGAACCCGGTATCCACGGTGCGTTCCACCGTGGCCCCGCCGGCGATGCGTCCGACCGACGGAATGTTGACCACCGTGTTCGAGCCGTCCGCGCCGGTCACGCCAAGTCCGCCCACCGCCAGATTGCCCTGGGCCATGGCATAGATCTGTCCATCGGCACCCAGCAGCGGCATCATGATCAGCGTTCCGCCGCGCAGGGACTTGGCCTGGCCGATGGCAGAGACGGTCACGTCAAGGCGCTGGCCGGGCTTGGCCATCGGCGGCAGCTCGGCCGTGACCATGACCGCGGCGGCGTTGCGGGTGGCCGGGTTGATGCCCGGCGGCAGTGTCAGGCCGAAGCGATTGGTCACGCCGCGCATGGCCAGCGTGGCATATTGCAGGTTGTCGTCGCCGGTTCCGGGCAGGCCCACCACGATGCCATAGCCGGTCAGCTGGTTGGCGCGCAGGCCCTGGAACGCTCCCAGATCCTTGATGCGCTCGGCCTGGACAGGCTGCGTTGCGGCACAGATTGCCAGCAGCAGTGCGGCAAACATGCGGAAGGTGGAGGCAAGCGTCATGTCAATGGGCCTTCAGAACGGGCTGATGATTTCGAAGAAGCGCTGCAGCCAGCCCTTCTGGCTGGCGCGAGCGATCTCGCCGGTGCCGCCATAGATGATCTGCGCATTGGCGACGCGTGACGACGGGACGACATTCTCTGCGCTGATATCGACGGCGCGAACGATGCCGCTGAAACGGATATGTTCTGCACCCCGGTTGAGGCTGATCAGCTTCTCGCCGCGCACCAGCATGGTGCCATTGGGATAGACCTCGGCGATGGTCGCGGTGATCTGGCCCTGAAGCGAGTTGGACTGCTGCGCCGTGCCGGTGCCCTGGAAGCTGGTATTGCCGCCCGCCGCGACATCGGACGGGTTGAAGAAGCTCAAGGGGCCGGTGGTCGGTGGGGTGAGGCCAATGCTGCCATTGCGTTCGGTATTGGCGCCGTTGGACTTGGCCGCCTGAGTGCGTTCGACCAGCGCGATGGTCAGCACATCGCCCACCATCGCGGCGCGCGCGCCGTTGGTCAGTGCCGAATAGCCGTTGCTCGCCTGAAAGATCGCGCCATTGGGGACGGCCGGCGCCGGCTGCGGCATCGACAGGGTCGGCGCATAGTCCGGATCGGGCTGGATGGGCGCCTTCTTCTTCTTGGCCAGAGCAGGCGTTGCCGCGCACAGCGCGACCAGCAGAGCTGCGGTCAGGCCGTGACGGAGAGAGGTGCGAAGCATCGTCATCTATCCTCAGCCGACCTGCTGGTTGGCGAACTGCAGCATCTCGTCGGTCGCCTTGATCATCTTGGAATTGACCTCATAGGCGCGCTGGGTCTCGATCATGTCGACCAGCTCTTCGACGATGTTGACGTTCGATCCTTCGAGAACGCCCTGGCGCAGGGTGCCGCGGCCTTCGATACCGGCTGCACCGGTCACCGGCGGGCCGCTGGCAGCGGTCTGGGTCAGCAGGTTGTTGCCGATCGACTGCAGGCCTGCCGGGTTGACGAAGCTGGCAAGCTCCATCTGACCCAGTTCGCTGGGATCGGTCTGCCCGGCGAGCGTGGCGGAAACCATGCCGTCCGAACCGATGGTGATGCTGGTGACGCCGGGCGGAATCTGGATGTTCGGGACGACCGGCAGGCCTTCCTGCGTGACCAGCAGGCCGTCGGCGGTCTGGGTGAAATTGCCTGCGCGGGTGAAGGCGAAGCTGCCATCGGGCATCTGCAGCTGGAAATAGCCATTGCCCTCGATCATCACGTCGAGCGAATTGTTGGTGATCTGGGCCGAACCCTGGGTTTCGATGCGGCTCGTATTGGCGACCCGCACGCCGGTGCCGACCGAAAGGCCGGTGGCATAGCGGTTCTGCGCATCGGCGCGGGCGCCCGGGGCAATCTGCTGCTGATAGGCCAGCGATTCGAAATTGGCCCGGTCGCGCTTGAAACCGGTGGTGTTCACGTTCGCCAGGTTGTTGGCGATGACGCGCATCTTGGTGTTCTGCGCGTCCAGCCCGGTACGGGCGACCTGAAGGGCTCCGTTGCTCATCTCATTTCACTCCGTTTCGCTCGGCTCAGCTCGGCATCCGCATGATGGATGCGCCGCCATCGTCCATTTCCTGCGCGGTGGTCAGCATCTTGACCTGGGTTTCCCAGGCACGGCTGGCCTCGATCATGTCGACCAGCGCCTGGGTCATGTTCACATTCGACCCCTCGAGTGCACCGGTGGTCACCGTTGCGTCGGGATCCTCGGGCAGGGAGCCGTCATTCGGCACCCTAAACAGGCCGTCCAGGCCCTTCTTGATCTCGCTGCCCTGCGGGCTGACCAGCTTCAGGCGGCCCGCCTCGATCGGCTGGTTGGGATCGCCTCCGGCCGGCACGATCGAGATCGTGCCGTCGGACGCGATGCTGATCTTGTCCGCCTGGGGCAGCGTGATCGGGCCGCCCTGGCCGAGCACGGGGAACCCGTCGCCGGTGGTCAGCAGCCCGCTTTCGTTGACCATCAGGTCGCCGCGCCGTGTATAGGCTTCCGCCCCGTCGGCCGCCTGCACGCCGAGCAGCGCATCGCCGTTCATCGCGATGTCGAGCGGCCCGCCGGTCATCTCGACCGTGCCCGCGTTCATGTCCGCGCCGACCACCGCCTCGCTGGTCGAGGCACGGCTGGCCAGGCCTTCGCCCTGCACATAGAGCGCGCGGGCGTTGACGATCTCTGCGCGAAACCCGGTCGTGTCCGCATTGGCCATGTTGTTGGCGATCGCCGTCTGGCGATTCATGATGCCCTGCATGGCTTTCAGGTTGATGTGGATCATCTTGTCCATGTCAGGGCACCTTGGTGTTGCGGATTACGAAAGGGTTAAGCGCGGATCATCAGGTCTGCAGGTTGACGATCGTCTGGGTCAGCGTGTTCGCGGTTTCGAGCGCCTGGGCGTTCGCCTGGAAGTTGCGCTGCGCCGCGATCAGCGAGACAAGTTCTTCCGTCAGGTCGATATTGGCCGCTTCGAGCGTTCCCGAACGGACGGTGCCGAGCGGGCCGTTGCCCGCCTGGTTGATCAGAGGTGTGCCTGACACGCCGGTCGACTGCCAGTGCGCATCGCCGATCGGGCGAAGGCCTTCGGCGGCAGCGAAGCTCGCCATCGCGACCGCGCCGATCCGCGTCTGGGTGCCGTTGGAGAAGGTGGCGCTGACCACGCCCTCGTCGCTGATCGTGATGTTCGACAGCACCGCATTGGGATCGGCCGGGTCGTTCTGGGGCAGCACGAAGTCGTAAAGGTCGGCAGCGGCGG
>NZ_LSIS01000475.1:0-729 GCF_001556365.1 Blastomonas sp. CCH1-A6
CGATCGTGGCGACCGATCCAAAGACCAGACCGGTGATCACGCTGGCATTATCGCCATTGCGGAAGCCGGTGATGCTGCCGGTGAAGGAGGGGTTGGCGAGCCCGTATTCGCGCGTGGCATTGTCCGCGGTGACCGTCAGGAGCGCCTTGGTGATCGTCAGCGTGCCCGGAACATAGCTGAAATCGTAATTGGTCGCGGTGGCGCCGGATCCGGTGATGGCATAGGTTCCGGCGTTGCTCGCGATCGTCGCGACCGAACCATAGGTGAGGCCTGAGACGACGCTGGCGGTATCGCCATTGCGGAAGCCGGTGATGCTGCCGGTAAAGGCGGGGTTGGCGAGACCATATTCGCGCGTCGCGTTGTCCGCTGTCACCGTCAGCAGCGCCTTGGTAATCGTCAGCGTGCCGGGGACATAGGCGAAGTCATAATTGGTCGCGCTGCCACCCGACGCTGTGATCGCATAACTGCCGACGGCCGATCCGGTGTTGGCCGCGGTACCATAGGCCAGGCCCGAAACCACGCTGGCGGTATCGCCCGCACGCAGGCCGCTGATCGTGCCGGTGAACGCCGGATTGGCGAGGCCGTACTCCCGCGTTGCATTGTCGGCGGTCACCGTAAGCAACGCCCTGGTGATCGTGAGCGTGCCGGGCACATAGGCAAAGTCGTAATTGGTAGCAGATGCGCCGGAACCGGTGATGGCATAGCTGCCGACGTTGCTCGCGATCGTGG